>NZ_JBFAZJ010000010.1:0-232338 GCF_040681715.1 Streptomyces sp. NPDC051582 | reverse complement strand
TCATCCTCACCGTCGGCATCGCCATCGACCTCCTCATCTTCAGCCCCGTCGAGCGCCGGGTCCTGCGCAGCCGCGGCCTACTGGTCAAGAACTGAGCCCCGCCGTGCGTCCCCACTTCCGCGCCACCGCACCCGCGAACGGGCCCGTCCTGCTGGTCATCGCCCACGGCAGCCGCGACCCGCGGCACGCGGCGACCGTGCACGCCCTCACCCGGCGGGTGCGGGCGCAGCGGCCGGGGCTGCGGGTGGAGACGGCCTTCCTGGACTTCGACACCCCGACGGTGCCCCGGGTGATCTCGTCCCTGTACCGCTCCGGCGTACGGGAGGTCGTGGCCCTGCCGCTGCTGCTGACCCGGGCGTTCCACGCGAAGTCCGACATACCCGCGGTGCTGGCCGAGGCCACGTCCCGGATGCCGGACCTCTCGGTCCGGATCGCGGACGTCCTCGGCCCGTCCCCGCTGCTGGTCGGCGCCCTGGAGCGCCGCCTCGCGGAAGCGGGCCTCACCCCGGCGGACCGCGCCGGCACCGGTGTGGTGCTCGCGTCCGCCGGTTCCTCCGACCCGGAGGCGATCGCAGTGATCGCTGAAATCGCGCGGGAGTGGCGGCACACCGGTTGGTGCGCCGTGCGGCCTGCGTTCGCCTCCGCCCGCCTGCCCCGTACGGAGGACGCCGTACGGGCCCTGCGCGCCGAGGGCGTCCGCCGCGTGGCGGTGGCCCCGTACGTCATCGCCCCGGGGCGCCTGCCGGACCGTATCGAGGCGGGCGCGGAAGCCGCCGGGGCGGACCTGGTGGCCGGCGTCCTCGGCGCGGCCCCCGAACTGGCGCGCCTCCTGCTGCACCGCTACGACACGGCGTCGCGGAGCGTGCCGCTCCTCGCCGCGGCGTGATGCCCGGCG
Organism: Streptomyces sp. NPDC051582; assembly: GCF_040681715.1. Classification (NCBI taxonomy): domain Bacteria; kingdom Bacillati; phylum Actinomycetota; class Actinomycetes; order Kitasatosporales; family Streptomycetaceae; genus Streptomyces; species Streptomyces sp. NPDC051582. Next base: position 231,443 of record NZ_JBFAZJ010000010.1, on the reverse strand, counting down.
CGGCCTGATCCTCGTTCGGGTGAATCCACGGCTCGGCTCAGTGGATCACGGGTAGTCCAGCCGCGAGGTTCCGTGCACCACACAACGGAATCGATCGTCCTGGCCGCCCCTGGAGGGCAGATGTCCATGTCACGCCGTACGCTCACGTTCCTCACCACGTCCGCCGCCGCACTGATCCTCTCCGTCGCGGGGGCGGGTCTCACCGCCCCCGCGAACGCCGCCCCCGCGAGCACGCCGAGCGCCGTGCGGCAGGCCCGGGTGGCGTTCTTCAACGCCGGTGGTGCCTGGACCATCTACCAGTCCAACGCCACCGTGCAGGTGAACCTGACCCAGGACGGCAACGGGAACCTCTTCGGAACCACGTCGTCCGGAAACACGGTGGGGACCCTGGAGTCGGGCGCCAAGGTCACGGGGAACGACATCTACTTCGTCGTCCAGTGGAACCACGGTCCCCGGGGCCGTTACACCGGCACCCGCGGCGCGGACGGCCGCCTCTCCGGCCTCACCGTGGACCTGAACAACCCGTCCAGCCAGGCCAGCTGGCGCAGCGACCGCACGTTCTGACGTTCTGACAGCCGATGCCCGCTAGGCCCTGGCCGCCGCCTCGTCGGCCAGGGCCGTCAGGTCCTCGACCGACATGGCGCCCGGCGGCAGGCCCTCGCGGGCGAAGATGTTCGCCGCGTGGCGGAGGGTGTCGTTCACCGGGGTCGGAACCCCGTGCAGGCGCCCCAGCAGCGAGATCTCGCCGTTGAGGTAGTCCGCCTCGATGGAGCCGGTGCCACGGCGCAGGGACTGCCAGGACGACCCGCCGCGCGTGCCCGGGGGCTGCACGACCTTGCCGTCACGGGCCGCCGCCTGCTCCTCGTCGGAGGCGCAGGCGATCCCCGCCGCTGCGAGCGCCGCCCGCCCCTCCCGCTGGGCGCGCAGCAGCAGGGCCGCCTTGGCCGGGTGCGGCTCGGGGCCCGTCGTCGCCTGGACGGCGTTGCCCAGGTTCCCCAGCAGCTTCGCGTACTTCCACCGCATCACGTCCTCGACGACCGGCGCCTCGAATCCGGACTTCTCCAGGTCGGCCGCGATCCGCCCGGCCCGGGCGTCCGCGCCCCCGGCCGCGAGTCCCAGGTGCAGGATGCCCGTCAGCGGGGCGCACAGCGCGGACACCACGCCCGGCTCCAGGAAGGTGGCGGGCAGCCAGACGCAGATCCCGTACACGCGGGCGAAGCGGCGCAGCGCCAGCCGCTCGCTCTCCACCCCGTTCTGCGCGCACAGCACCGGCAGCCGCTGCGCCGCCGTACCGCCGCCCGCCACTTCCGCGTCGCCCCACGCGTCGAGCGCGGCGATCGCGTCCTGGGTCTTGACGGTCAGCAGCAGTACGTCGTCCGGCCGCAGTTCACCGAGTTCCTCCGGGCCCTCGGCCACGGGGATCCGGTGGACCCGGGTCCCGTCCGTCGTGGTGAGCCGCAGCCCCTCCGCCTTCAGGGCCTCCGCGTGGGCTCCCCGCGCGACGAGGACGACCTCGGCGCCCGCCTCCGCCAGCCGTCCGCCGATGGTCGCGCCGATCGCCCCGGCGCCGATGATGATGTAACGCATGCCCGGAGCCTGGCACATCCCGGGCCCCGGGTCGGCGTCGGGGCATGGTGGCCGACGTGTTCCTTCTCGGCGGGGAACTCCCCGTACGGGAGCGGCTCGTCACCCCCCAGGGCGGGGTGGTGCGCACCGGCCCCGACCGGTGGCGCGCGGCGGGGCGGCCCGAGCAGCTGCGGGCGCTGGAGTCGTGCCGGTCGCCGCCGTGCAGCACCCGTACCGTCCGGACTCGACGCGCTCGGAGGGTGGCGGGGACGGGCGGCCTCGGCCTCAGTCCTCCGTGAGCTCCACGAGCTTGACGACGGTGTTCCAGTTGCGGGTCGTCGCGTCGATGCCCTTGAACACGGCGGGCTTGTGGAGGGCCTCGCCCAGCTTGGAGCGGCCCAGGCCGTCCGGAGCGTACAGGTAGACGACCCGGTCGCCGATCCGGTACTCCTCCGGGAGGAAGACGGGCCCGTCGATCGAGGCGAACCGCTCCTCGCCGGGCTGCGCGGAGAGGAAGGTGGCGTGCAGCTGCCTGCCCTCCAGCTCGGCGGCCGGGAACGGGCAGGCCCCGGCGACGGCGCGCAGGTACTCCCCGTCGACGACGAGGCAGGCCACCGGGAAGCCGAAGCGGGCCTCGATGGCCCGCTCCAGCTCGCGGGCGAGGGCGGCCGGGTCCTTCTCGGGGCCCGTGAAGACGGCGTTGCCGCTCTGGAGGTACGTCTGCACCCCGGCCAGGCCGAGGCCGGTCAGGACCTCGCGCAGCTCGGCCATCGGGACCTTCTTGGCCCCGCCGACATTGATTCCGCGCAGCAGCGCCGCGTACTTCTTCGTGGTCATGACCGAACGATAGGACGACCCGCCGACAGTTCGGCAGGTTCGCCCGGTTCGCCCGGTGCGGCCAGTGCGGCCAGTTCGGCCTCGATGAGATCGGCGGCCCGCCGCGTACCGCCCTCGGTGGCCGTCTGCGCGCGGATCGCCTCGGCGCGGGCGGCGACCTCGGGGTCCCCGACGAGTGCGAGGACGGCCTCCCGCAGGGTCCGGGCGTCGGCCTCCCCCATGGGGACGTGCCGGGCGACTCCGAGTCCCTGGAGCATGTCGGCGTTGCCGAACTGGTCGACGGCCTGCGGAACGGCGACCATCGGGGTGCCGGTGGCGAGGCCCTCCTGGCTGCCGCCGGCGCCCGCGTGGGTGATGAAGGCGTCGGCCCGGTGCAGGATGTCCAGCTGGGGAACCCAGCGGTGCACCTCCACGTTGGCGGGGACGGCGCCGAGCTCGGCCTCGTCGGTGAACCTGCCGATCTGGAGGACGACGTGCCAGTCGGGGAGGTCCCCGAAGGCCTCGATGCAGGCCCGGTAGAAGGCGGGCTGCTGGGTGAACGTGGAGCCGAGGGAGACGAGCAGCACCTTCTTGCCGGCGGCCGCGGCCGGGCGCTCCCAGCTGCCCTGGGAGGCGCTGCGGTCGCCCTGGCAGGCGCCGACGAAGGTGTGGACGGACTCGTCGACCCGGTCGGCGTGGGGCTGGAGGGCGCGCGGAATGAGGACGATGCTGCGGCGCGGCCGGCCGACGAAGGGGTCGCTGTCCTCTTGGATGCCGTTCTCGTCGAGCCAGGCGCGGAAGCGGGCGTAGTAGGCCTGTCCGCGCTCGGTGGCGCGCAGTTCGGCCGTCATCGGCTCGCCGACCTCCTCCTCGTACCCGGTCCAGGCGACCAGGTTCGGGGAGAGGGAGACGGCGGGGACGCCCCAGCGGTGGGCGAGGACGCGCGCCGGGTAGGAGGTGATGTCGTGGAGGACGAGGTCGGGCTCGTCGCCCTCGAAGGCGGCCGCGAGCTGCGGCAGCGCCTGGACGGCGTCCGCCAGGAAGGGCTCGATGTTGTCGATGAGCTCGGTGCCCCAGGCCTCGGGCTCGTCGTCGGTGGGGAGGGTGGAGTTCCAGATCACCGGCGTGGCGCCGGTTTCCGCGATCTTCTCGGCGAAGGAGGCGGGGATGGCGTAGCTGACGCGGTGGCCGCGGGCGACGAGCTCGCGGATCACTTCGATGCTCGGGTTCACGTGCCCGTGGGCGGCGATGGAGAACATGGCGAGGTGTGCGGGCTTGGCTGAGGTCATGGATCGAGGTTAACGAGACGATACGTCTCGTGCAACGTGATTGTCCGGCCGGGCACGGACCGCGGGTGCGAGACTGGGCGGATTCACGAAGATCCGGATCCGGAGAGACAGGGCATGGACGAGGCGCAGGCCAGGGACGTACTGACGGCAGCGGGTCTGGCGGGACCGGCCGGGCCGGCCGCGCTGCTCGCCCTCGGCGAGAACGCGGTGTTCGCGGTGGGCGAGCTGGTGGTGAAGGTCGGCCGGGAGGCCGCGCTGCTGGAGCGGGCCGAACGGGAGCTCGCGGTGGCGGGCTGGCTCGAACGGGCCGGGGTCCCAGCCGTCCGCGCGGCCGAGCCGCGGGCGCGGCTGGTGGCGGGCCGTCCGGTGACGGTGTGGCACCGCCTTCCGGACGCGGTCCGCCCGGCCGGTCCCGCGGACCTGGCGGCGCTGCTGCGGCAGATCCACGCCCTCCCGGCCGCGCCGTTCGCGCTGCCCGCACGGGACCTGCTGGGCGGGGTCGAGCGCTGGCTCCGGCTGGCGGGCGAGTCGGTCGACCCCGCCGACGCGGCGTACCTGCGGGCCCGGCGCGACGCGTACGCTGGCGAGGTGGCCGCGCTCACCCCGCATCTGACGCCGGGTCCGATCCACGGCGACGCCCTGCCCCGCAACGTGCACGTGGGCCCGGACGGGCCGGTCCTGGTGGACCTGGAGACCGTCTCGGCCGATCTGCGCGAGCACGACCTGGTGGTCATGGCCCTCTCCCGCGACCGGTACGGCCTGCCGGCGCAGTCGTACGAGGCCTTCACGGCGGCGTACGGCTGGGACGTGCGCGACTGGGAGGGCTGCGCCGTGCTCCGGGGCGCCCGCGAAACGGCCAGCTGCGCCTGGGTGGCCCAGCACGCCCCGACCAACCCGAAGGCCCTGGCCGAATTCCGCCGCCGCGTCACCTCCCTGCGCGAGGCGGACCCGGAAATGCGGTGGCACGCGTTCTAGCCGTTCGGCATCAAAGAACGCACATGAGACTGCACACCACGATCCACACCGCGCGCCTGGGCGCGAGGGAGTTCAAGGTCATCCGCCCGGCCCCCGTCCCGGCCCGCGCGGTGCTGGTCGACGGCCCCTGGTACCTGGACGGCTGGTTCGACCGGGAAGCCGCGCACCTCACCGCGGGGCTGTGGGCCCTCGCGGCCACGTCGCCCCGGTCGCTCGTCCACCTGCCGCTCCGGGCCAACGCGGCGGGCGGTGCGGACCCGGGCACGGGCCCCCGGCGCCCGCTCGATCTCGTCCTGCTGCACCACTCCTTGCAGTTCGCCCCGTCCCGGTGGAAGGAGCTGCGCGGCCGGCTCGGACCCGGACGGCCGCGCACCGTGGACCTGCACGTCCCGGATCCCGACGCGCAGCCCGGGGGCTCCGGCCGGCACCACCGGGAGAAGCGGGACCACTTCCGGCAGGACATCCACAGCGAGACGCTGTTCATGACCGGCAGCGCCCGGACGCTCCGTGAAGGCGCGGGACGGTTCGCCGACCTCGCCCGCACGGGCCCCGGCGAGGTGCTCAACCACGGGGGCAGACACTACTGCCGGCGCGTGGACTGCCGTCCGGCCGACCGCGACCTGCACATCGAGTACCGCGGGGAGTGGCCGCCCCGGCCGGCCGGGCCGTGACGCTCAGGCCGTCGCCGGGAGGGCTTCGCGCAGGGGCCAGTGGGGGTCGATCACCGCGTCCGGGGTGCCCTGGCGGCGCAGGTACGACTGGAAGTCGCGGGCCCAGCGCTCGTGCCAGGTTCCCTGGCGGGCGTGGAGCGCGGCCGGGGTGAGGGCCGCGACCTCCGGATGCCGGGCGGCTATCGCCCGGGCCACCTGCACCGCGGCCAGCGCGTCCGCGCCCGCGTCGTGCGCGGAGTCCAGGGTGACCCCGTACACCCCGCACACCGCCTCCAGCGTCCGCTTGCCGCGCCGGTAGCGGTCGACGGCCCGGTCGATGGTCAGCGGGTCCACCACCGGCCCGGTCTCCATCCCGCCCAGCCGGTCGGCCAGCGAGAGCAGCCCGTGGCGGGCCAGCTCGGCCGTCAACAGGGTCAGGTCGAAGGCCGCGTTGTACGCGACGACCACCGCTCCCGCGCGCCAGTGCTCCACCAGCGCCCGCGCCACCTCGTCGGCGACCTCCCGCGCCGGGCGGCCTTCCGCCACCGCCCGCTCCGTGCTGATCCCGTGGATCGCCGAGGCCTCCTCCGGGATCGGTATCCCCGGGTCCGCGAGCCAGCCGCGCCGATCGCGCACCTCGCCCGCCCGCACCTCGACCACCGCCGCCGTCACGATCCGCGACTCCCCCGGCTCCGTGCCGGTCGTCTCCAGGTCGAATCCGATCAGCACACCGCCGTGCCAGTCCCCCATGCCGCGCCCCTCCCCCACACTCCCCGTACACCTTCGGTCTATGACTTTCAGCCTGCCACGGGGCACTGACAGTCAGGACACCGGGCGGGAGTCCTCCCAGATCGACTCGAATTCCTCGCGGTACGTCGGGAACAGTCCGTGCTCCGCGTCCCGCGCCGAGCCGCGGGTGCCGCCGCCCCTCAGGACCAGCACCGGCGCCTCCATTCCGCGCGCCCGGCGCAAGTACGACTGCACCACCGCGATGCCCGAGGTCTCCCCCTCCACCAGGTAGGCGGTGAAGCGGGGCGTCTCGTCGAAGACGTGGATCTCGAACCGCGAGGGGTCCCGCAGCCCCGCCCGCACCCGGCGCACGTGCAGGATGTTCATCTCCACCGAGCGGCTCAGCTCGCCCTTGCGCAGCCCGAGCTCCCGCTCGCGCCGCTTCACGGCGCTGCTGGCCGGGTTCAGGAACAGCAGCCGGACCCGGCAGCCGGCCTCCGTCAGGCGCACGAGTCTTCGGCCGGAGAAGTTCTGCACCAGCAGGTTGAGCCCTATGCCGATGGCGTCGAGCCGGCGCGCGCCGCCGAACAGGTCTTCCGCCGGGAGCTGGCGCTGGAGCCGTACCCGGTCCGGGTGGACCGAGATGACGTCCGCGTAGCGGTCGCCCACCAGGTCCTCGACGGCGTCGATCGGCAGCCGGTCCGCGCCCGGGGAGCCCGCGCCGCCGCCCAGCACCTCCAGGAGCCGCGCCGAGGCCCGTTCCGCCTGCTCCAGCACCGCCCGCGACAGGGCCCGGTTGCGGGAGACCACGTTCCGGGTGACCTCCAGCTCGTCGAGCGCCAGCTCGATCTCCCGCCGGTCGTCGAAGTACGGCTCGAAGCACGGCCAGTGCTGGACCATGAGCTCCCGCAGCTGCGGGAGCGTCAGGAAGCTCAGCACGTTGTCGTCGGCCGGGTCCAGCAGGTAGCCCTTGCGCCGGCTGACCTCGCGTACGGCCACCGCCCGCTGCACCCACTCCTGCCCGGCGGGCCCGGCGGCCGCGACGACCCAGTCGTCCCCGCCGTGCACGGGCTCGTAGATCGGCCGCAGCACCGCGCCGACGACGGCGCGCAGCCGCTGTTCGATCAGGTTCAGCCAGATGTACGCGCGGCCGGCCCGCTGCGCGCGGGTGCGGACCTCGCTCCACGCGTCCGCGCCCCAGTCCAGCTCGGCTCCGGCCGGCACGCCCCCGGCCTCCGTCGGGGCCAGGGACACCGCCCCGGCCGGCACCCCCGTCGCCGCGCCGCCGAAGACCCCGCCGGGCGCACCACCGGGTGCACCTCCTGGGGCGTCCGCCGGGCCGCCCTCGTGACCGCTGTCACCAGGGGGCAGCTCCAGACCTCCCGAGCTCACCCGTGCACCGCCTTCTGCGTCTGGACGCCCGTCTCCAGTGATCACGGAAGGGTACTCCGAGCTCGGCGCCCGATGCAGCCCGATGGGGTCCGACGGTCCCTGCCCAGGTGGCCCGTTGACCCATTATCTGATGCCCACATGGTCCGCTGACCCGCCTATCAGCTCTCCGGGTCACCCGGTAGGAGCATCCCAAGTCCCCGCTTGTGAGCCCACTTTCGGGGAAGATCTAGCCGAGACGCGGTCCACGCCGGATCGGCACCGACACATCAGCCCGCCAGCCGGGGGAACGAGGGGAAGAGCCGTATCCATGCAGGTCTGGCCGGGACAGGCGTATCCGCTCGGCGCCACGTACGACGGCGCCGGGACCAATTTCGCGGTCTACTCCGAGGCCGCCCGACGCATCGAGTTGTGCCTCCTGCACGACGACGGCTCGGAGACGGCGGTCGAACTGCGCGAGACCGACGCCTTCGTACGCCACGCGTACCTGCCCGGGGTGATGCCCGGGCAGCGCTACGGATTCCGCGTGCACGGGCCGTACGAGCCCGAGCGCGGGCTGCGCTGCAACGCGGCGAAGCTGCTGCTGGACCCGTACGCGCGGGCGATCGCCGGGAGCGTCGACTGGGGCGAGGAGGTGTACGGCTACCACTTCGGCCGGCCCGATTCGCGCAACGACCTCGACTCGGCCCCGCACACGATGAGTTCGGTCGTGGTGAATCCGTACTTCGACTGGGCGAACGACCGTCCGCCGCGCCACGAGTACCACCACACGGTGCTGTACGAGGCACACGTCAAGGGGCTGACCATGCGTCACCCCGACCTGCCCGAGGAGCTGCGCGGGACGTACGGGGCCCTCGCCCATCCGGCGGTCATCGGGCACCTCACCAAGTTGGGGGTGACGGCGCTGGAGCTGATGCCCGTACACCAGTACGTCAACGACCACCGGCTGGTCGACGACGGGCTCAGCAACTACTGGGGCTACAACACGATCGGCTTCTTCGCCCCGCACAACGGCTACGCCTCCGGCGACCGCGGCCAGCAGGTCCTGGAGTTCAAATCGGCGGTGCGGGCCCTGCACGAGGCGGGGATCGAGGTCATCCTCGACGTGGTCTACAACCACACCGCCGAGGGCAACCACCTGGGCCCGACACTGTCCTTCCGCGGGCTCGACAACGCCTCGTACTACCGGCTCACGGACGACCCCCGGCACTACATGGACACCACGGGGACCGGGAACTCGCTGCTCATGCGCTCCCCGCACGTGCTCCAGCTGATCATGGACTCGCTGCGCTACTGGGTCACCGAGATGCACGTGGACGGCTTCCGCTTCGACCTCGCCGCCACCCTCGCGCGGCAGTTCCACGAAGTGGACCGGCTGTCCTCGTTCTTCGACCTGGTCCAGCAGGATCCGGTGGTGAGCCAGGTCAAGCTGATCGCCGAGCCCTGGGACCTGGGCGAGGGCGGCTACCAGGTGGGCAACTTCCCGCCGCTGTGGACCGAGTGGAACGGCAAGTACCGCGATACCGTACGGGACTTGTGGCGCGGCCAGCCGCGCACCCTCGCCGAGTTCGCGGGCCGGCTCACCGGCTCCTCGGACCTCTACCAGGACGACGGCCGCCGCCCGCTGGCCTCCATCAACTTCACCACCTGCCACGACGGTTTCACCCTGCACGACCTCGTCTCCTACGACGAGAAGCACAACGAGGCCAACCGCGAGGGCAATCGGGACGGCGAGACCCACAACCGGTCCTGGAACTGCGGGGTGGAGGGTCCGACGGAGGAGCCGGAGGTGCTGGAGCTGCGCGAGCGCCAGATGCGCAACTTCACCGCCACGCTGATGCTTTCGCAGGGCGTTCCGATGCTCAGCCACGGCGACGAGTTCGCCCGCTCGCAGGGCGGCAACAACAACGCGTACTGCCAGGACAACGAGCTGTCGTGGGTGAACTGGCCGGAGCCGGGGAAACCGGCGCCCGCGCTGCTGGAGTTCACCCGGCGGATGGTGTGGCTGCGGCGCGACCACCCGGTGTTCCGGCGGCGCCGCTTCTTCCACGGGCGGCCGGTGGAGGGGACCAACGACGAGCTGTCCGACATCGCCTGGTTCACCCCGCACGGGGAGCCGATGAGAGCGCGCGACTGGCAGGCCCAGAACACGCGTTCGCTGACGGTGTTCCTCAACGGGGAGGCGATCTCCGAGCCGGGTTCGCGCGGGGAGCGGATCACCGACGACTCGTTCCTGCTGATGTTCAACGCGGGCGCCGATCCACAGGAGTTCACCATCCCGGCCGGGCACGGCGCACAGTGGCGGCTCGTGGTGGACACGGCGCGGCCGGACGTACTGCCACCCGGTACCGGACCGCAGTACGCGGCCGGGGACCGGGTGGCGCTGACGGGACGGTGTCTGGTGCTGCTTCAGCGCCCCGCGTAGGAGGTACCGGGCGGGGCCTGCGGGGCCGCGCCGGCCTGCGGGGAGGCGGCCTGCTGCGCCGGGATGAAGACCTTCGGGGCGGCGGGGTGCGCCCGGGCGGCCGGCACCCGGGTCAGGAGGGCCAGGGCGAGGGAGAGCGCGGCCGCCCCGACGGCGACCGCGAAGGCCCCCGCGGGCCCGTACCGCTCGGCGAGCCGCCCGGAGGCGGCGAGGGCGGCGGCCTGCCCGGCCACGAGCGAGCTGGCGGCGAAGGCCATGGACTCGGCGAGCCGGGCCGGCTCCACGACCCGCTCGGTGAGCGCGAACGCGGTGATCAGGTGCGGGGCGTACGCGGCGCCGAGCACCGTGACGACCGCGTACAGCGGCCACAGGGCGTCGGTGAAGAGCAGCGGTACGGAGAGCACCAGCGCGGCGGCGGTGGCCGCCCGCCAGCGCGCCCGCAGCCCGATGCGGGCGGGCAGCGCGCCGAGGGCGAGGCCCACGGCGGCGCTGACCACGCCCATCGCGGCGTACACGATGCCCGCCTGGCCGGGGACGCCCAGACGAGCGGTAAGGGCGGCGATTCCGGCCTGGCAGGCGCCGAACATGGCGCCCTGGAGGAGCAGGGAGCCCCGTACGGCGTACACGACACGCGGGTGTCGGGCGGGGCGCGGGGCGGCGTCGGCGGCTCCGCGACCGGCCTTCGGACCCGTCCCGGCCGTGACGGCGGCGGTCGGGTGCAGCGCGAAGGCGGTGCCGAAGACGGCGACGAGGGCGGCGGCCCCACCGAGGGCGATCGCGGGGTGCAGGGCGAGCGCGGCGAGTCCGACGAGGGCCGGCCCGAAGACGAAGGAGATCTCGTCCAGGGTGCCTTCGAGCGAATGGACGGCGCCCACCACGCCCTCGCCCGCCTCGGCCCGGTGGGCGAGGGCCACGGAGCGGGTCCGGGCCAGCGGCCCGATCAGCGGTACGGAGGCACCGGTGACGGCGCCGATCGCGGCGAGCGGGAGGGTGGCGAGGCCGCCGAGGGCCCCGGCGACCAGGGCCGCGGTGGCGACCGCGTTGACGGCGGCGGCGGCCGGCACCACGGGCCGCTGCCCGTACCGGTCGGCGAGCCGGCCCAGGACGGGCCCGCAGACCACCTGGCCGACGGAGAGGGTGCCGCCGACGATGCCGGCGGTGGCGAGCGAGCCGCTGGTCTCGGCGACCAGCAGCACGCTCCCGAACTGGGACATCGCGACGGGCAGTCGCGCGAGGAAGGAGAGGAGCGGGAGGAGGGGCCCGGTCAGGGCGATGACTCTTCGATAGGTGTTGACGGTTCCGGCCACTTGATCAACGCTAACGCGACGCAGTCACCCGGATGCATTGGGTAATGGCACGGAATCCGGCGAGGTGGGTACGTACGTTCTCATGAGCCAGTCGTATGCGCGCATCCAGACGGAGTCCTTCCCGAGTTCGACGTACCGCCTCCAACTGCGACCGGAGTTCACCTTCGCCGCCGCCGAGGCGGTCGTACCCCATCTCGCGGCGCTCGGGGTCTCGCACCTGCACCTCTCGCCGGTGCTGGAGGCGGTCCCCGGTTCGGCACACGGCTACGACGTCACCGACCACAGCCGGGTCCGGGCCGAGCTCGGCGGCGAGCCGGGGCTGCGCGCGCTGGCCGCGGCCGCCCGGGGACACGGGCTCGGCCTGGTGCTGGACATCGTCCCGAACCACATGGCGGTGCCCTCCCCGCTGCGGCTGAACGAGCCCCTGTGGGGGGTGCTGCGGGAGGGTCCGGACTCCCCGTACGCCCGCTGGTTCGACATCGACTGGGAGGCGGGCGGCGGGCAGGTGCTGCTGCCGGTGCTCGCGGAGCCGCCCCGGCCGGACGACTTCACACCCGACCGCGACCGCGGGGTCCTGCGCCACGGGGAGCTGGAGTTCCCGCTGCGGGAGGGGACGGCGGGGCTGGCGCTGCCGGAGCTGCTGGCCGCGCAGTGGTACCGGCCGGCCTGCTGGCGGGCGGCCCGGACCGAGCTCAACTACCGCCGCTTCTTCACCATTTCGGACCTGATCGGGGTCCGGGTGGAGGATCCGGAGGTGTTCGCGGCGACCCACGCGAAAGTGCTGGAGCTGGTGCGGGACGGGGTGGCCGGGGGGCTGCGGATCGACCACGTGGACGGGCTGGCGGACCCGGAGGGGTACCTGCGGCGGCTGCGGAGGGCCGTGGGTGACGGCTGCTGGGTGGTGGTGGAGAAGATCCTGGCCCGCGACGAGCGGCTGCCGCCCGGCTGGCCGGTGGCCGGGACCACCGGCTACGACGCCCTGCACCGGGTGGACGGGGTCCTCACCGACCCGGCCGGCGCCTCGGAACTGGCCCGCCTGTACACCGAGTTCACCGGCAGCGCGGACTGGCGGGAGATGGCCCGGACGTGCGCGCGGGAGGTACTGACCGGCGATCTGGCGGCCGAGCTGGCGGCGCTGGAGCGAGCGGCCGGACCGGAACTGGCCGCCGGGGTGCGGGAGCTGCTGATCGCCTATCCGGTCTACCGGCCCTACCCCGGCGAGCCGGAGCTCGACCCGCGGGCCCTGGCTCAGGCCGCCGCGGCGGCCGGGCCGGGCGCGGTGGCCGGGGTACGGGACCTGCTACGGCGCGATCCGGCGTTCGCGGCGCGCTTCGCCCAGACCTCGGCGGCGCTGCGGGCCAAGTCGCTGGAGGACCGGGCCTTCTACCGGTACGCCCCGCTGCTGTCGGCCACCGAGGTCGGCGGGGATCCCGGGCAACCGGCGCTCTCGCCCGCCGAGTTCCACGCGTACTGCGCCGAGCTCGACCGGGACTGGCCCGGCTCCGGAACGGTGCTGTCCACGCACGACACCAAGCGCAGCGCGGACGTCCGGGCCCGGATCTCGGCCCTCTCCCAGGCTCCCGGGGTGATGGGCCGGCCCGCCGGGTCCGATCCCCAACTGGCCTGGGTGGCCCGGCAGACGGCGCTCGGCCTCGGGGAGGCTCCCGAGAGCGCCGAGCGACTCGCCGAGGCCCTGCTGAAGGCCGTCCGCGAGGCTGCCCTGCACACGAGCTGGACCGACCGGGACCCGGCGTACGAGGACACGGTCGCGGGGTACGCGCCCCGGGACCCGCAGCTGCCCCCCGGGCTCGCCGCGGCGGCCCGGGCGAACCTGCTCGGCATGACGCTGCTGCACCTGGCGATGCCCGGGGTCCCGGAGGTCTACCAGGGCGCCGAGACGGAGTACCGGGCCCTGGTGGACCCCGACAACCGGCGCCCGGCCCGGTTCCCGCGCGAGGTCCTGGCCCGGCTGGACGCGGGGGCCGCGCCGCGGGGGCCGGCGGAGGAGAAGCTGGCGCTGACGGCCACCCTGCTGCGGCTGCGCCGCGACCGGCCCGGGCTGTTCACCGGCTACGCCCCGCTGGCGGCCCGGGGCCCGGCGGCCGAGCACTGCCTGGCCTTCGCCCGCCGGGGCGGGCTCGTCGCGGCGGCCACCCGGCTCTCGCACCGGCTGGCCGGGTCCGGGGGCTGGCGGGACACCACCCTCCCCCTCCCGCCGGGGAGGTGGACGGCGCTGCTGGACCGGGGGGCGTCGTACGAGGGCGAGGCCCCGCTGGCGGAGCTGCTCTCGGGGCAGCCGGTGGCCCTGCTGGTGCGCGAGGGCGGGGGCGGCTGAGACGGTCGGCGGATCGCGCGGGAGGCCTCCGCCCCAAGGCGTTGGCCAGGGGTTTCCTGGAAGTGTGGGGCGCGCGGAGCAGTAGGGGGCGTGCGCGGCGGGCATTGCATCAGACGTGACCCTCCTCCGTGACATGTGCTACCCCACACCGTCCGAACTCGCGCTGGCCGCCCGCGCGCTGGCGGACGAGCATCCCGGCCCGGTCCGGCTCCGCCGGGCCGGCACCTCCCGGGGCGGCCGGCCCCTGTGGCTGCTCTCCGTCGGACCGAGCGGCCGGCCGCGGGGCGCGGGCGTGCTCGTCGTCGCCGGGGCCCACGCCAACGAGCCCGTAGGCGGCGCCACCGCGCTCGCCCTCGCCCGGCGCGTGCTGCACGAGCCGGCGGTGCGCGCCGGCCGCGGCTGGCACTTCCTGCTGTGCGCCGATCCCGACGGGGCGGCCCTGCACCGCACGCCCCGGCCCCGCTCCCTGCTCGACTACCACCGGAACTTCTTCCGGCCCCCCGGTCCGGAACAGCCGGAATGGGCGCCGTCTTTACTCCCTGCGGACCGGCTGCCGCCCGAGACCCTGGCGCTGACCGCCCTCATCGACGAGCTGCGGCCCGCCCTCCAGGTCTCCCTGCACGGCACCGACCTCGGCGGGTCCTGGGTCCAGCTCACCCGGGACATACCGGGCCTCGCGGAACCGTTCGCCAAATCGGCCGCCGAGCTGCGGATCCCGGTGGAGACCGGGGCCTCGGACGCGGCCGGCTGGCCCTCCCCCGGCCCCGGGATCTTCGTGATGCCGCAGGCCGGAGCCGACCCGAACGGGGCGTTCCACCCGGAGGACACCCGGCTCAGCACCTGGTACCACGCGCACCGCTACGCGGGCACGACGGCCATCGTCGAAGTCCCCATGTGGGCCTCGGACCTGGTGGACGACCCCGCCCCGCACCCGGACCCGCGCGGAGCCCTGCGGATCCTGGCGGGGCGGCTCGCCGCCGACGCCGCGCTGGTGGCCCGCGTACGGGACCGGGTGGCGGGGACGTGGGAACCGGGGGCGTTCGGGCCGGGGGCGTTCGAACCGGGAGCCTTCGAACCGGGAGCGGATCACGCGGCGGGCCCCGGAAAGGACCTCGGCCCCGGCTCGGACGCCGAAGCGGCCGCGCTGCTGCGCGCCGTCGACTGGACGCTCGCCCTGATCCCGCGGATCACCGTGGAGTGGACCGGCGCCGGGGCCCCCGCCGAGGCCACGGCGGCCTCCATCGGCAGCATCGACGCCTTCGCCCGGCGGCTGTCGCTGCGCGCCGCCTCGATGCTGCTGCGGGTGCTCCGGGCGCAGGGGCACCCGGCGGCCCCGGGGCTGGACCGGCTCGTCACGGGCTGGTGCGAGGAGTTCGGCGCCCGGTTCCGGGCGCGCCGGATCCCGGTGGCCACCCAGGTCGAGCACCAGACCCGTACGGTCCTGGCGGCGTTCGAGCGGCTCGTCGCGGAGGGGCTGGACGGTGCCGCGGAACCCGGCCGTCCCGCCGGGCCCGACGGGACGGTCAGTGCGTAGGAGGCGTCTCCCCGGCGCCGGCCGCCGGCTCCCCGGACGGCGGCACGGCCAGGGCGTAGCGGCGCTTGGGCGCGCCGGTGGCGCCGAGCCGGTCGTAGAAGCGGATCGCGCCCTCGTTCCAGTCCGGGGTCTGCCACTGGACCTGGTCGAGGCCGAGCGAGCGGGCGAGGTCCGCCACGGCGGCCGTCAGGGCCGCGCCGAGGCCGTGGCCGCGGGCCTCCTCGGCGAGGTAGAGGCAGTCCATGTGGAGGTAGTGCCGGGCGTCCCAGAACGCGAACTCGGCGGAGCAGGCGGCGTATCCGGCGACCGACCCGTCCGGGGCCTCGGCCAGCAGCACCCACAGCCGGGCCCCGTCCGCGAACAGCTGCGGCCCGAGCCGCTCGGCCAGGCCCGGGGGCCGGAGCGCGGACTTCTCGTACGCGACGTGCTCGTGGACGAGCTCGACGAGGCGGGGCAGGTCCTCGGGGCGCGCCGGGCGCACGACGGGCGGCTGCTGCTCGGGGTCTGCGTGTTCCATGGGCACCATCATCGGACCCGGCGTGATCACGAGGACGGGCGGGCCGGGCGGGCCGCGGAACCCGGCCCGATCCGGAAGATCCTCCTAGCTCGACGAGAGCCGGAAGTTCATCCGGCCGAAGCCGATCTGGTCCCCGTCCCGGACCACCACCGAGCCGGTCACCCGGCGGCCGTTGACCGTGGTGCCGTTGGAGGAGCCGAGGTCGGTCAGGACCCAGACCCCGTCGCGCATCCCGAGCTCGGCATGGACCCGGGAGACGGTCTCGTCGGTGAGCCGCAGCCCGTTGCCCGGGTCGCGGCCGATCCTCAGGGAGCGCGCGCTCGGGTGCGGCAGCAGCAGCTTCGGCAGCCGCTCGGCGGTCCAGGCCCGCCGGACCCCGGCGGACACGGCCGAGGCCCGGCCCACCCAGCCGAAGACGCGGCGCGTCCAGGCGCCTTCGCCGCTCCCGCGGCCGCCGAGGTCGGCGGTGAGGACCGCGAGGTCCTCGGAGCGGCGGGCGACGAGGGCGAGTTCCATACGGCGCAGGAACGTGTCGTGGGACAGCTTCCCGAGGGCGGCACCCTCGCGGAGCTGCTCCAGCGCCCGGTCGCGCTCCGCGTCCGAGAGGCGCGGTACCGGGAAGGCGGGGAACTCGAAACTCGACGTCACAGGGTGATTGTCGGCCCGTCAGGGCCGGAGTGTCCAGAACTCCTCCGGCCGTCCACGCGATGATGGGCCCGGCACACGTTCCGGGTACCGCAGCAGACGAGGGGAAGCGTCCGTGCAGTTCGAGGTGTGGGCACCGCAGACGGACCGGGTCGCGCTGCGACTCGGCGGCGCGACGTACGAGATGGCACGCGATCCGGACCGGTCCGGCTGGTGGACCGCCGACGCCCGGGCCGCCGACGGGGACCGGTACGGATTCCTGGTGGGCGTGGCCGCCGGGGAGGAGGCCGTACGGCCCGACCCGCGCGGGCGGCGGCTGCCGGACGGGCCCGACGGCCTCTCCGCGGTGGTCGATTTCGAGCCGCTCACCCCACGGGGTCCGGCGCCCGGCACCCGGCTCCAGGACGCCGTCCTGTACGAGCTGCACATCGGCACGTTCACGCCCGAGGGCACCTTCGACGCGGCCGCCGCCCGCCTCGGGCACCTCACCGCGCTCGGGATCACGCACGTGGAGCTGATGCCCGTCTGCCCCTTCCCCGGCCGGCACGGGTGGGGGTACGACGGGGTGGCGCCGTGGGCGGTGCACGAGCCGTACGGGGGCCCGGCCGGGCTGGCCCGGTTCGTGGAGGCGGCGCACGCGGCCGGGCTCGGGGTGGTGCTGGACGTGGTCCACAACCACCTGGGCCCCTCGGGCAACCACCTCCCGGCCTTCGGCCCGTACTTCACGCAGACCCACCACACCCCCTGGGGCGCCGCGGTCAACCTGGACGCGGCCGGCTCCGACGAGGTGCGCGCGTACCTGCTGGGCAGCGCCCTCGCCTGGCTGCGGGACTACCGGATCGACGGGCTGCGGCTGGACGCGGTGCACGCGCTCGCCGACGGGCGGGCGCTGACCTTCCTGGAGGAGCTGTCCGCGGCCGTGGACGAGCTGGCCGCCGAGACCGGCCGCCCGCTGTTCCTGATCGCCGAGTCCGACCGGTGCGATCCGCGCACCACGACCCCGCGCGCGGCCGGGGGCCTGGGCCTGCACGCGCAGTGGAACGACGACTTCCACCACGCCCTGCACTGCGCGCTGACCGGCGAGTCCCAGGCGTACTACACCGACTTCGCCGAGGCACCGCTCGCCGCGCTGGCGAAGACCATGACCCGGGCGTTCTTCCACGACGGGACCTGGTCCTCCTTCCGCGGCCACAGCCACGGCCGCCCCGTGGACCGGCGCCGCACCGCCGCGCACCGCTTCCTCGGCTACACGCAGACCCACGACCAGATCGGCAACCGGGCGCTGGGGGACCGGCTCGCGGCCTCCCTCTCCCCCGGGCTGCTGGCGTGCGGTGCGGCGCTGGCCCTGACCGGGCCGTTCGTGCCGATGCTGTTCATGGGCGAGGAGTGGGCCGCGGGGACGCCGTGGCAGTACTTCACCGACCATCCGGATCCGGAGCTCGCCGAGGCCGTACGCAGCGGCCGGCGCCGGGAGTTCGCGGCGCACGGCTGGAAGGCGGAAGAGATCCCCGACCCGCAGGACCCGGCCACCCGGGAGCGCTCCTGCCTGGACTGGGCGGAGCCCGAACGCGCCCCGCACGACCGGCTGCTGGCCTGGTACCGGACGCTGATCACCCTCCGGCGCACCCATCCGGACCTGCGCGATCCGGACCTGGCGGCGGTGCGCGTGGCGTACGACGAGGAGCGCCGCTGGGTGACCTTCCGGCGGGGCGAGGTACGGGTCGCGGTGAACCTGTCCCCCGAGCCGGTGACGATCGCCCTCGGCCGCAACGGGGTCCGGGTGCTGGCCGCCTGGGACCCGGTGGACCACCCGGGGCCCGACGGACGCGTGCACGTCCCCGCCGAGTCGGTGGTGCTGCTGGGGCCGTGACCTCCCTCCCGGCCGGCCCGTCACTCCACGACGGCCAGCTCGCGCGGGGCGTTGTTGAGGCTGCGGCCGCCGTTCTCGGTGACCGTCACGATGTCCTCGATGCGCACCCCGAAGCGCCCGGGCAGGTAGATGCCCGGCTCCACGGAGAAGCACATCCCGGGGACCAGCGGCTGTTCCTCGCCCTCGACCATGTACGGGGGTTCGTGGGTGGTCACTCCGATGCCGTGGCCCGTGCGGTGGATGAACCGGTCGCCGTAGCCGAACTCGGTGATGACCGCGCGGGCCGCCCGGTCCACGTCCTGGCAGGCGATGCCCGGGCGGACGGCGGCGGAGGCGGCCTGCTGGGCCTCGCGGACGATGTCGTGGACGCGCTGTTCCTCGGCGCTCGGCTCGCCGACGTGCACGGTGCGGGAGATGTCGGAGCCGTAGCCGTGCTTGAGTCCTCCGAAGTCGAGGACCACCATGTCCCCCTGCGCGAGGGTCCGCCCGCCGGCCTCGTGATGCGGGTTGGCGCCGTTGGGGCCGGAGCCCACGACCGTGAAGTCCACCTGGGAGTGTCCGTGTTCGCGCAGCAGCGCGGCCAGGTCGGCTGCGATGTCGATCTCCCGCCGGCCGGCGAAGGGGACCCCCAGGATCTGCGCGTACGCGGCGTCGGCGGCCGCGCCGGCCGCGGCCAGCCGCTCCAGCTCCCGCCGGTCCTTGACCGCGCGGAGCATCGGCAGGACGTCGGTGAGCGCGGCGTAGGAGGAGGACGGCAACTCCCGCTGGAGGCCCAGCAGGTGCAGCGCCCAGGTGTTGTCGCTGACCCCGAAGCGGCCGCGGCCGTCGAGGAGGGGCGCGGTGACCCCGTACGGGTCCTTCCCGTCGGTCCAGTCCCGCAGGGTCAGGGCGGGCGCTCCGGGGGCCTTGGCCGCGTCGGGGGCCTCCAGGGCGGGCACGACGAGTACGGGCTCCTGCCCGGCGGCGAGCACCAGCAGGGTCAGCCGCTCGGTGTCGGCGGGCCGGTAGCCGGTGAGGTGGGCGAGGTCGGGCCCGGGGGCGATGAGCAGGCCGGCCAGCCCGGCGTCGGCGGCGCTCTGCGCGGCGGCGGCCATCCGGGCGGCGTAGTCGGCGTGCGTGAACGGTTCGGGTTCGGGGCCGGGGGCGCGTTCGAGGCCGGGGGTGCGTTCGAAGTCCATGGGGCGATCCTCCCGCCGGGCCGGGCGCCGCGCGAGTACTCAGCGCGCCGCGGCGAGGCCGTCGACCGGCCGCGGCTCGTCGGCGCGGGGCGCGTCGAGCCGCGTCGTTCCCCGGCGGAGCGTGCCACCCCGCCCGGACGGCCCGGCGTGCCCGGGCGGCGGCGGGGGGCGGGCTCCCTATCGTGGGGGCGTGAGCATCCCCAGTGGCATGTCCGCAGGTCGCAGCAGGCCGCACCGCGCCTCCCGGACCGACTCCGCCGGGGCCGTGTACGGCTCCCTCCTCGCCACCTCCGTGGTGGCCACGGCCACGACGGTCGGCGACCGGCCCCGGCTCCATCTCGTCCTGCTCCTGCTGGTCACGGGCCTGGTGTTCTGGGCCACCCACGTCTACGCCCATCTCGCCGGGGAGCGGGTGCTCGGCGAGCCGTGGAACAGGCGCGAGATCCGGCGGGTCGCGGTCCACGAGTGGCCGATCGTGGAGGCCGCCGTGCTGCCCGCGGCCGCCGTCGCCCTGAGCGCCCTCCTCGATCTGGACTACTGGGGGACGGCCTGGCTGGCCATGGGCGTGTCCGTGGCGCAGCAGGTCCTCTGGGCGTGCGTCGGCGCCGCCCGCGCGGGCGCGAGCCGCGGCCAGCTGGCGGCCGAGGGGGTCGTGAACCTGTTCCTCGGCCTGATCATCGTGGCCACGAAGGTCGCCCTGAAGTAGCCGTGGCCCCGGGGAGGCGGCCGCCGCACACGTCTCGGCCGGATCAACGCGTGGCGGGACCGCCCTCCTGATCAGCTATGCTGTGCATGCACATCGACGGGCGGTCACCGCCCCTCGTGGTGGGTGTAGCTCAGTTGGTAGAGCACCTGGTTGTGGTCCAGGTGGCCGCGGGTTCAAGTCCCGTCACTCACCCTGATCCCCCGGTGGTACGAGGTTTCCTCGTGCCACCGGGGGTTTTTCGCGTCCGCCCCCGGCTACCCCCGCAGGAACGCCTCGACCTCCGCGGCGAAGGCGACCGGGGTCTCGTGCGGCGGGTAGTGCCCGGCGCCGGGCACGGGGTGGACGCGGCAGTCGGGGTACGAGACCTGCCAGGTGGCCCGCATCACCTCGGGGGTGAGGGCGAGGTCGTTCTCCCCCACGAGGACCAGCACCGGGACGGTGCTGCCCTTCACGGCGGCGGACAGGTCCAGCGGCTGCCAGCTCGCGAGGTAGGCGGCGAAGGCCTCCGGACGGGAGACGCCGAAGGAGTGGGCGACCATCCGGTCCAGCCAGTGGCGGCCGGCGCGGTGTCCGGTGACGAGGTCGAGGATGACCCGCCGGTTCTCGGCGCTGTCCGCGGCGCCGTGGAACAGGGCGTGGGTCGCGTCGTCCATCGCGTACGGGGCGGCGGGGACCGGATTGATCCCGATCAGCTTCTCGATCCGTTCGGGGGCCCGGACCAGCACCTGCTGCATGGCCTTGCCGCCCATGGAATGCCCCATGAGGGAGAAGGTGTCCCAGCCGATCTCGTCGGCGAGCGCGAGGACGTCGTCGGCGATCTCGGGGAGGGTGTAGCGGCCGGTGACGTCCCTGCGGTCCCCGTACCCGCGGTAGTCGAGGAAGACGTACGAGAACCCCTGCGGGTCCAGGTAGTCGAGGGCGGAGCCCCAGTTGGCGCAGGTGCCGAACCAGTCGTGCAGCACGATGACGCGGACGGGGCCGGTGCCGATCCTGCGGTGGGCGATGGCCATGCTTTCTCCCTCTGTGGCGGGGCCTGGCTGATCGGACGCCGTACGTTCTGCCCACCGGATCTACGATCACACCGTGAAGCCGATATCCCGCGCGGTGCGCGCCACCGTCGCCGCCGTCGCCGCCGGCTCCGGCCGGACGGCCACGTCCGGACCGGGGCAGCCGTACCACCCGGCGGAGTACGGGATCCACGATCCCGGCGAGATCCGGGAGCTGCTCGCCGCGTGGCCGGCAGACTCCGGACCGGGCGGATCCGTCGACTGCACGTGCGTCGGCCATGACGGCCGCGTGACGCTGTACGAGGCGGGCGGGCAGTCCGTGCGGTCCGTGGCGCCGTCCCGCGCGAAGCCCCTGGCGCACCTCCTCTCCCCGGAGGCGGCGGAAGGGATCCCGGCCCGGCACCGCGCCCGCTGGGCACGGGCGGCGCCCCCGCGGCTGCGCGAGTACGCCGCCGCCATGGCGCGGGGGGAGGAACCGGGCAGCCCCGGGGTACCCCCCGCCCTGGTGTTCTCCTGGCTCGCTGCGCACAGGGCCCGGGAGAGGGACGCGGCGTCGGTGCTGGCCGCCCTGGCGCCGATGCGGCTGCTCGCCGCCGAGTCCACGGACGAACTCGCCTGGGCGGTTCGGGAGACCGACCGCAAAGGCCTGGACGGGGCCGTGCGGTTCTTCGCGAGCGAGGCGTTCACCAGCCGTCATCCGAAGCGCCGGCGCGTCCCGGACACCGCCCGCGACCTGCTGCTCCGGCACGCCCGCAGCCACTGCCCCGCGGACCTCCCGGTCCTGGAGCGGCGACTGCTGCGCGCACCGGACGACCGCGTCAGACGGTCTTGATGGCCGGGTCCGAGAGGCCCGGGGCGCCGGTTTCCACGTGGCCGGCGAAGCGGCGGAGGAAGGTGGTGTCCGCGCCGGAGACGACCTTCACGTCGTACCAGCGCCCCGTCGCGGAGAGGTCCGCCGTGTACGTGGCCGTGCCGCCCGCGGCGACCCGGAGGGTCTGGGTGGCGCCGCCGTAGGCGTTGGTCACCGTGAGGTCGACCGCCGCCGCGGCGGAGTTGGCCAGCGTCAGCTTCAGGTTGCCGGTCGCCGCGTCGTGGCGGGCCGTGACCTCCGGGCCGGCCTTCTTCGCCGGGCCCTTCCAGGTGCGCAGGAACCCGTTCGGGCCCCAGACCGTCAGGTCGATCTGGTTGCCGGTGGAGCTGCTGGTGCTCCAGGTGTCCGAAAGGGTCTTGCCCGCCTCGACCGTGTAGGGCCAGGGTCCGTCGGTCCGGTTGCCCGAGGTGCTGTGGAAGTGCGCGCCGAGGGTGGGGCCGGAGGAGAAGGTCAGGGTGAACTGCCCCGTGGAGGTGACGGCCTTGCCGTCCGCGTACGGGGCGTAGCCCAGCGCGCGCGTGGGCTTGCGGCCCGCCTCCTGCTTGGGCAGGGAGCCCGTCGCCGGCGGGACCGGGTGGTAGGACGGGTGCGCGTTGTGGTCCGGCGGGACGTAGCCGGCCGTGGAGGGCAGGGCCGCGGGCGAGGCGTCCGCCCTCGTGAAGTCGAACGCCGAGGTCAGGTCACCGCACACCGCGCGGCGCCAGGGCGAGATGTTGGGCTCCTGTACGCCGAAGCGCTTCTCCATGAAGCGGATGACCGAGGTGTGGTCGAAGGTCTCGGAGCAGACGTAGCCGCCCTTGCTCCAGGGGGAGACCACGATCATCGGGACGCGCGGGCCGAGGCCGTAGGGGCCGGCCGCGTAGCCGCCGCCCCCGGCGTAGAGGTCGCGGGTGACGTCGGCCGTGGACAGGCCCCAGGCGGCGGAGGCGGGCGGGTAGGGCGGGACGACGTGGTCGAAGAAGCCGTCGTTCTCGTCGTAGGTGATGAAGAACGCCGTCTTCGCCCACACCGCGGGGTTCGCGGTGAGCGCGTCCAGGACCTGCGAGATGTACCAGGCGCCGAAGTTGACCGGCCAGTTCGGGTGCTCGCTGAAGGCCTCGGGCGCGGCGATCCAGGAGACCTGGGGCAGCGTGCCGTTCACGACGTCGGTGCGCAGCCTGGCGAAGTAGCTCTCGCCCGCCTTGGCGTTGGTGCCCGTGCGGGCCTTCTCGTACAGGGCGCTGCCCGGGGCGGCGTTGCGGTAATTGTTGAAGTACAGCAGCGAGTTGTCGCCGTAGTTGCCGCGGAAGGCGTCGGTGATCCAGCCCCAGCCGCCGGCGGCGTTCAGGCCGTCGCCGATGTCCTGGTAGATCTTCCAGGAGACCCCGGCCGCCTCCAGGCGCTCCGGGTAGGTCTTCCAGCCGTAGCCGGCCTCCTGGTTGCCGAGGACGGGGCCGCCGCCGGTTCCGTCGTTGCCCGTGTGGCCCGTCCACATGTAGTAGCGGTTCGGGTCGGTCGCGCCGATGAACGAGCAGTGGTAGGCGTCGCACACCGTGAAGGCGTCGGCGAGCGCGTAGTGGAACGGGATGTCGTTCCGCATCATGTACGCCATGGTCGTGGCCGTCTTGGCCGGGACCCACTTGTCGTACTTGCCGTTGTTGTACGCGGCGTGGCCGCCGGCCCAGTCGTGGTTGAGCCCCTCGACGAACTGCATGCCCAGATTGGTGACCTGGGGGTTGAAGGGGAGGACGTCCTTCGTCCCGTTGGACTGGTAGAAGACCGGCTTCCCGTTGTCCTGGAGGACCGGGCGCGGGTCGCCGAAGCCCCGTACGCCCTTCATCGAGCCGAAGTACTGGTCGAAGGACCGGTTCTCCTGCATGAGGACCACGACGTGCTCGATGTCCTGGATGGTGCCGGTGGCGCCCTGGGCCGGGATGGCGGCCGCGCGGGCGATGCTCTCGTTGAGCATCGCGGCTGCGGCGGTTGCGCCCGCGATCTGCAGGAACCTGCGGCGATTGAGTTCAGCCATGGGATGACGACCTCTGCGGGTGAGGGGGATGTCGAGGGGCGCCCCAAGGAGAGCGGTCGCGGGGTACCGGACGGAGATCGGTTCGTGACGCGGCGCGGTACAGCTGGAGAACGGAAAGACCTCCCGGACACTGCGCGCATCTGCTGGAATGACCTCCCATACACACTGCACGGGGGGTGCGGAGCAGATGGCGGGGACCGAGTTCGGGCATGCCCTGGGGCGGTCCCGCGCACTTTCCGGCCTGCCGGCCGCTCCGCTGGTGGCACGGTACGGGGAACTCGCCTCGGAGCAACAGGCCCTGGGCTTACGTCACTTGGGCGACCTGCTGATACCGGCCGGGGGGCGGCTGCGGGTACTCGACGGGATCTTCACGGTCGAGGGCCCGGGGCGGCGCAGGCACGTGGGGGCGCAGGTCCTGCGCGGGCTGCGGGCCGACCGGGGGGACGGGGAGAGCGGCGCTGGCGCGTTACTGGAACGCCTGGCCGCGATCCAGGAGCGTGACCAGGCCGCGCTGCGGCGGATCCTGCTCTACCAGCTGGTGCGGCTGCTGCACGAGCACCCCCGGGGGGACCTGCCGGACACGGCCGTCGGGTTCGGGATCGACCCCGACGAGGCAGCGGCCCTGGTGCACGCCGCTCACGCGAGCCCCCGGCTCGATCCTGCCCAGCGGGCCGCGGCCGAGGGGCTGGAGGACGAATGGCTGGCCGGGCAGGTGCGGGCCGCCGCCCGGAGCGCCGCCGTACTGCCGCGGACCGCGGCCGCCGGCGACCCGCTGCTGGCGGGGCGGCTGGCCGGGCTCGCCGGGCGGGTACGGGCGGCGGACGCCCTGCTGGACGAGGCCCGCGCGCACGAGGACCGGCGCGACCGGGAGCGGGCCGCGGCGGCGTACGGGCAGGCGGCCCGACTCGCCTGGGACTGCCCGCGCGCGGTGCGGGGCCTGGTCCGCACGCACCGGCCGGCCGAGGGGGATCCCGGGCCGCTGGAGGCCTCGCCCGTACCCGGCGGGGTGGCGCTGCGGCGGCCGGCCGGCGCCGACCCGGCCGGGACCTGGCGGGTGGTCCGGCTGACCCGGCGCGAGCCGGTCACGACTCCGCTCCCGCAGGTGCCGGGGCCGCTCGGCGCGGGGCCGCTGACGGACCCGCGGGCCCCGCTCGGCCGTGAGGTGCGGTACGTGGCGCTGCCGGGCGAGGGCGGGCCCCCGCTGATCAGTGCCCCGCTGCTGGTGGCCCCCGAGGTGACGGAACTGCGCCTCACGGACGGCCGCTCCCGGATCGGGGCCACCTGGCTCCGCCCGCCCGGCGCGACGGGGGTACGGGTGACCCTGACCGACCCCGAAGGACGTACGAGGGACCTCGGGGCCCCGAGCGCGGCCTCCCCGGCGGGCGCGGCGGGCAAGGGCTCCGGGGAGACGGGACGCAACGGCGTGCGCGAGACCGCACGGGAGGGCGTGCGGGCCGACGGGCTCGGGGCCGGGGAGTACGCGCTGCGGGTGCGGTGCCGGTACGCGGGGGCCGGGGGCGAGGTGGTGTCCGGCGGCGTCGGGGCCGCCGTCACGGTGCACCCCTGGCCCGAGCCGGTGGCCGCCCTCAGGGCGAGCGCCCGCGGCGCCGGGGGGCTGGAGCTGCGGTGGAGCGGGGGCGCCGGGGGCGCCGTACGGTTCGTGCAGTGGCCGGGGGCGGCTCCCGCGGAGGGCGCCGAGCTGGCGGCGTCGGCGCTGCCGCCCGCGCTGGCCTGGGTGGACGCCGCCGGGATCGCGCAGCCGCCGCCCGGCACGCTGGCCACCGTCAGCGCCGTATCGGTCCTCGGCGAGCGGGCGCTGGCCGGGCCGGGCGTCGCGGTCGAGGCCCCCGAGGCGGTCACCGGGCTCACGCTCCGGCGGACCTCCGGCGGGCGGGCCAAGGTCAGCTTCGACTGGCCCGAAGGCGCGGGCCGGGTCACGGTCGCGGTCACCCCCGAGTCCGGCGGCGAGTGCACCGAACACCCCGTCGTGCGCGCCGTGTTCCTGCGCGAGGGGCTGGAACTGCCCGTCGGCCCCGGCGCGGTCCGCGTCACCGCGTACGCCGCCCCCCGCAGCGCGCATGCGGTCGCGGCCGCCCCGCCCGGCGGCGGGCAGGCGTCCCTCCCGGCCGACGTGGCCATCGCGTACCGGCTCGTGCCCGGGCCGCGGCGGAAGCTGCGGCGCGGTCCCGCCGTGCTCCGGGTGAGCCTGCTCTCCCCCGGCGGGGACCCGGGCTCCGGGCTGCCCGACTTCGTCCTCGTCCGCGGGGCGCCCGGTGGCGGGCCCCGGCCCCACCGCGCCACCGACGGCGCCGAGTTGTGCCGGGTGACCGGCGCCGAGCTCGCGGCCTCGGGGACCGTCGAGCGCGAGATCCTCCCCCACCCTCCCGGCGGCGGCCCCTACGCCGTACGCGGTTTCCTCCTCGGCGGCCGTGCCGCCTCCGTCCGGCTCGACGAGCCCTCCCTCACCTCCCTGGTGGTCCGCTGACATGACCTCCGTCGTCTGCCCCTACTGCTTCGACCGCTCGGCCGCCGCCCGGTTGCCGTTCCGCTGCCAGATGTCCGCCACCGGCGTACGCGGCGGCAAACCGTGTACTGCCGAACTCGACGACGTCTGGGCGGAATTCATGGGCCCCAGCGTGCCGCCCGCGCTGAAGATGCGCGGACCGGTCTTCACCGCCGCGCGCGGCCTCGCCGGCCGCCTCGGCAGCGGCGGCGCCGCGCGCGCGGACTGCCCGCACTGCGGGGTCTCCACCCCGGTCCGGGTCTGTCTGCGCTGCCACAGCGACTTCCCGAGCGACTACACCGACCAGGACACCCGGATCATCGCCCTGCTGGGCCCCAAGGCCTCCGGCAAGAGCACGTACGTCTCCGTCCTGATCAACGAGCTGCGCAACCGGGTGGGCCGCGCGTACGGGGCGTCCATCACGGCGATGGGCGGTGAGACCCAGCGCCGGGACCGGGAGATGGCCGAGGACCTGTACGACCGGCTGCGGCTGCCGGAGGCGACCAGACCCGCGGCGCTCGGCTTCAACGACCCGCTGCTGTACCGGCTGAGCCTGCCGCTGCGCCGCCGGCTGCGCGGGGACGGCAGCCGGCACACCGCGCTGGTGTTCTTCGACGCGGCGGGCGAGGACCTGGGCAGCGCCGAGGCCATGGACCGCTACACGCACTACCTGGCGGCCGCCGACGGGATCATCCTGCTGGTGGACCCGCTCCAGATGCGGGCCGTACGGGACCAGCTGCCGGTGGACGCGGGCCTTCCGCTGCCCACGGTGGAGACCCCGCCGCAGCAGATCGCGGCGGACCTCGCGGCGCAGCTGCGGGCCCATGGGCGGGGCACCTCGCGCGGCCGGGTCACCACGCCCGTGGCGGTGGCGGTGACCAAGACGGACTCCCTGTTCTCACTGGTGGGGGACCACTCGCCGCTGCGGCGCAACGCCGGCCACGCGGGCGGGGCCGTGGACGACGAGGACCGGATGGCGGTGCACGAGGAGATGCGGGGGCTGCTCGACGGCTGGGACTCGGGGGCGCTGTTCCGGCAGCTGGACCGGGACTTCGCGCAGCTGTCGCTGTTCGGGCTCTCGGCGCTCGGCTCCCCGCCGCCCGCGCACGCTCCCGCCGACGCGCCCAAGTCGGGGCCGCAGCCGCTGCGGGTCGAGGATCCGCTGCTGTGGCTGCTGGGGCTGGGCGGGCTGCTGCCGCGCAGCGGCGCCGGCGGCGCCGGCGGCGGGGGACGTCGCACGACCACGGCCGCGAGCGCGAAGGGTGGAGAACGGGCGTGAACCTCGCGCAACTGCACTACACCTCGGCGCCGCCGGGCCCGGACGGCTCGGGCTTCCGCTTCACCGCCGTCAGCCCCGGCGTGCCCGCTTCGCTGCTGCGCGAGGCCGAGCAGCTGATCGGGTACGAGCCGCCCCGGGAGGCGCCGCCGCGCCCGAGCACGGACCAGCTCGGCTCCTTTCCGCAGGCCTTGAGCCTGAACGTGCTGTCCGACGGCAGCCGGCTGCTGGCCCGCTCCGTGTACACGGGCGCCGACTACAGCGGCCGCTGGGGCAATTTCCACGCCCACGCGGTGCACCTGCCCGAGCCCGCCGACACGGAAAGGCCCGCCCCTGGGCAGCTGCCGATCACCTCCTGGGGCTCCCCGCAGTGGGCGGCCGACTCCCCGCCGGCCGGGGCGCCCGTGCCGCCGCTGGGCTCGGTGCCGGCCCCCGGGCCCCTGGACCTCGGTGCGCTCGCGGCCTTCGTGGCCGCCCGGGGGCCCTGGCTCGCGGGCTTCTTCGCGGACGTGCGGCGGCTCGTCGAGGATCCGGCTGCCCCTCAGCTCGTGCTGGTGGAGCAGGACAGCGAGGCCGTGGCCTGGTGGATCATGCTGGCCTGCAGTGTGCTGCCGCACCGGCGGGGGCAGTGGCTCACCTTCACCACGTACACCCGGCGGCCGCAGCTCGCCCGGCAGCAGATCATCGGCGTGGTGCCGGAGGACGGCCTGGGCCTCGGCGGGCAGGAGCACCGCTACCGGGTGTACGACGCCGCCCGCGCGGCGGCGCCCGCCGCGGCCCCCGACCCGTGGGCGCAGACGGCCGCGCGGATCTGGCAGGCGCAGCGCCAGGAGCTGTTCGCGCACGTCCGGCGCCTGCCGGTGCGGGCCGGCGATCCGGCCGGCCGGCCCGGGCCGTACGAGGCGGGCCCGCTGGCCGCGCTCGCGCTGGCCGCCGGCGTCGGCCTGGACTCGGCGGGGCGGGCCGCGGCCGCCGACTGGGCGGCGGGACACCGGGCCGCGCTGGACGACGCGCAAGTGCGGGCCCTGACCCGGGCGCTGGCCCGGCCGGCCGAGGACCGGGGGCCCGAGGAGACGGCGGCGAGCGGGCGGCTGCTGTCGGCCCTGGCCGGCTGGGCGCCCCCGGAGGTGAGCGAGCCTCTGGCGGAGCTGGCGCTGGCGGGGGCGGTCCGCTCGGGTGGCGCCGCCCCGCCCGCCGGGCTGCTGGGCGAACCCGCCCGGCTGCGGCTCGCCGCCGAACTGGAGCCGGAGCTGCGGGCGGCGCTCACCGACACGGCGCGCGAACCGGCGGACCGCGTCGGCCTGTTGCGCGTCGCGGCGGAACTCGGCGTGGACACCGCAGCCCTGCTGCCCGACGTGGCACGGCAGTTGGCGCAGGCGCTGATCACCGATCCCGAGCCGGCGTACGGAGAGGCGGTGCGCGGGGCGCTGGCGGAACTGCCCCGGCTGCGGGAGCTCGTACTCGACCGGCTCGACGGGCTCGCGGCGGGCGATCCGGCGGCGGGGGCCAGGCTGTTCGCCGTCACCGCGCTCCGGCCGACCGCGACCGGAGCCCTGCCCCACCTGCGGATGTGCGCGCTGGCGCAGGACCCCGCGGCGGTGGCCGGGGACCGGACGAAGGCCCTGACCCGGCTCGTGGAGCACTGCGGCGTCTCGCCGGAGGAGGATCCGCTGGTACTGCGGACGGCGATGCGGCTGGTGTGGGGCGCGGAGCCGCCGACCGCGGGCGAGGCCTGGCTGGCCCTGTCCGCGCTGGGCGAGCAGGCCCACCGGGAGGCCGGCACCTGGGAGGTGCTCGCGCGGGCCGCGGTGTCCGCCCCGGCCGGGGACCGGGACGCGGAAGCGCTGGCGGTGGAGCTGCTGCACCGCTACTTCGTCGAGCTCCCCTCCTCGCTGCGGGCCTCGCTGCTGCTGCTGGAGCTGGCCCGGAACGTGCGGGCCCGGCAGATCGGCCCCGGCTGGGTCCGCCAGGCCCTCGCCCTGGGCACGGCGGGCCCGACGCCCACGGCACGGGAGCACGCCTACGCGGCGGTGGCCGCCGAACTGCTCGCCGAGGACCGGCACGAAGGCGAGTTGCGGGCCCTGATCGAGAGCGAGGACGCCGAGCTGCTGGCCGCGTACCGCCGGGCCGCCCGGCAGTCGCGGGTCGCGGACCGGCTGAGGCTGGATCCCCGGTACGCGGCGGAGTGCTTCGCCACCTGGTCCTCGCAGCCCCAGGCGGGCCCGGTGTGGCAGGAAGCCCGCGCCGACCTGCTCGACGGCGTGCTGCGCCCGGTCGTACGGGGCCTGCCGGCGCCGCAGCTCGCCGCGCTGGAGGAGGCGCTGGCCGGGCTGGGCGGCCGGTGGGCGGAGGACTTCCGCGGCTGGCAGCGGCCGGGCGCGTTCGGGCGGCTGCGCGACCGCTTCGCCGGCTCGGGCCGGCGCGGCGCGAAGGGTGCGCCCGCGAACCCGCCGCCGCGGGGCGGATCCGGGGGCCCCGTCGCGCCCGGTGACGCGGGCGGTCCCTTCGCACCCGGTGGATCCGGTGGATCCGGTGGATCCGGCGACGACCGGAGTCGGCCGTGACCGTCGGCGGGGTGGACACCGAGTTCGTCGCGAGGACGTTCGGCTGGACCACGGTGGCGATCGGGGTGCTCGTCTGCCTCGGGTACGGGCTGTGGCGGTTCCTGGGGCTGGCCCTGGGCGCCGCCACGACCGCCTTCACGCCGCGCGCCCCGGGTACCCCCGACCCGCGGATCGACCCGTACCCGGGACCGGAACCGGTCCAACCCGCCTACTGGGCCCGGCAGATGTGGATCGACGCGATGGCCGCCGTGCGGGCGGCCGCGCACACCGTGTGGTACCTGCTGGTGTACCACTGGCTCGACGAGATCGTCCGCGGCCGGCTGCTGAGAGGACGGGGCGGATCCAGCGGGGTGCGCGCCGGGAACGCCTTCGCGCGGCTCGTGCTGCGCCTGATCGCCCCCGCGACGGCGCTCGCCGCGCTGCTGTCGGCGCTCCTCGCCTCCGCCCTGCTCCTCGCCGTCGCGGTGGCCTTCGCCGCGCAGCTGCTGCTCGTCGCGGGCGTCGCGCTGGCCGGGGTGACGGGCGGGCGGAGCGCGGAGCGGCTGTGGAAGCTGGCCCGCGGCATCCGCATGAAGTGCCCGTACCCGGGCTGCTACCGGCCGTTCCCGCTGGCCGTGCACGTGTGCCCGGGCTGCGGGGCCGCCCACCGCGAGCTGCGGCCCGGGCGGTTCGGGGCGCTGCGGCACGTCTGCCGGTGCGGGCGGGCGCTGCCCACGACCGCCCTGGCCGGGAGGCGCAAGCTGGCCCTGCGCTGCCCGCACTGCGACAAGGAGCTGCCGGCCGCCGTGGGGACGACGCGGGTGGTGCACCTGCCGCTGATCGGGGGCACCTCGTCCGGGAAGACCATGCTGATGGCGGCGATGCTGGAGGGGTTGCGGTCCTGGTCGCACGACTGCGCGCTCACGGTCGAGTTCGCGTCCATCGCCGACCGGCGCGAGGCCAACACCCTGGCCCGGCAGCTGGAGGCCTCGGGATGGGCGCTCAAGACGCAGGGCGGGCAGCCACGGGCGCTGATGCTGCTGATCGGGCGGGGGCGCGGACCGCTGAAGCGCAGGCGGCTGCTGTACCTGTACGACCCGATGGGCGAGTCGCTGCGGGACGCGGCCACCACACGGCTCCAGCAGTACCTCGCGCACGCCGACGGGGTGGTGCTGGTCGCGGACGTGCTGGCCGCGCTCAACGTACGGCGCGCGCTGCACGGGCGCGACGGGAGCCTGGCGGTGGAGGCCCGGCCCGCCGACCTCGGGCCGGTGGACACGTACGCGGCGTTCACCGGGGAGCTCCAGGGCCTGGGCGGCCGGCGCGGGCGCCTGGGGGTGGCGGTGGTCGTGACCAAGCGGGACGTACTGGACCGGCTGAGCTCGCTGCCGCGGCCGCAGGGCCCGGTCGACGCATGGCTGGACGAGATCGGCCTCGGCGAGCTGGTCCGCATCCTGCACCACGATTTCGCGGCGCGCCGCTACTGGGCGGTCAGCGCCCGCGCCGCCACCGGGGCGGGCGCCCTGGTGTCGGAGCAGCGGCGGGCGGCGGAGCCGGTGCTGTGGCTGCTGTCCCGGACGGGCCTGCGGTTCGGCGGGCAGCCGGCGGCGGCGCGGGAGCCGCGCCTGCCCCGGATGCCGCGCCCGCGCCGCCGTACCGACACGGCGGCACCGGATCGATCAAGCCTGTGACGTGGGGCAAGAGACCCCCTATGGTCACTGAGAGGAGCAACTGCCCATGGTGACACCGCAGATCGCACGGGGGCGGCTGCTGATGCTGGCCCTGTTCGTGGCGGCGGTCGTGATGACGGCGGCCGCCGGAGTGGCGGCGCTCGTGCGGTACGTACCGCAATGGCTCGGGAGTTGAAGGAGATTAGCGGTGAGTGACATCCCCGGCGGGCCGATGGCGAACCGGCCCGTCCACTTCATCTGGCTGCTCGACTGCTCGTACTCGATGCAGGGCGAGAAGATCGGCCAGCTCAACTACGCGATCAGAGAAGCCGTTCCGGAGATGCAACAGGTGGCGCAGGACAATCCGTCGGCCCAACTGCTCATGCGCACCCTGACGTTCTCCACCACGGCCCGGTGGCACCACCAGGACCCGGTGCCGGTGGAGAACTTCACCTGGCAGGACGTCCAGGTGGACGGCATGACGAACCTGGGCGAGGCGCTCCAGGTGGTGGCCCGGGAACTGGACACCCCGCCGATGCCGCAGCGGGCCCTGAAGCCGGTGCTGGCGCTGGTCTCCGACGGGGTGCCGACGGACGACTGGAAGGCGGGGCTGCGGGCGGTCGACGCGACCCCGTGGGGGCGCAAGGCCGTACGGGTGGCCATCGCGATCGGCGCGGACGCCGACCGCACCGTGCTCCAGGAGTTCCTCGGCAATCCGGAGATCCAGCCGCTGGACGCGAACTCGCCCAAGCAGCTCGCGGCGGCGATCCGCTGGGCCTCGACGGCGGCGGTCAAGGCGGCCTCGCAGATGGTGGCGGGCGCCACGGACCCGCTGGCGAAGCAGCCGCCGTACGCCCTGCCGGTGCTCGACGACGACGATGACGACGTGTGGTGAGCGGGCCCGTGCCACCGGAACCACCGGTACCGCCCGTGCCGGCCGTACCGCCCGGGCCGCCCGGGCCGCTGTGGGCCACGCTCCGCGAGAGCGTCCAGGGCGTGAACAAGAGCCGCAACCAGGACTACTGCGAGGTCTCGGGGCGCGGCACGGCCGAGGAGCCGCTGATCATGGCGGTGGCCGACGGCCACGGCTCGGCGGCGCACGCCCGCAGCCACCTCGGCTCCCGCTACGCCGTGGACCTCTTCGTCGAAGAGGCCCGGCGGTTCGGGGCGCTCGCCCGGCCGCGCGGTGACGAGCGGCCACCCAGCCTGGCCTGGCTGATGCACTACGCCGAGCACGCCCTCCCCCGCCAACTGGTCAGCGCCTGGCGGGGGAAGGTGCTCGACAACTGGGAGCGGACCAGCTCCCACGAGGAGCCCGGACTCTCCGAGGAGCACAAGGTGCTCCTGTACGGGAGCACGCTCGTCGGCGCGGTGCTCACGCCCCGGGTGTTCGCGGCCTGGCAGCTCGGGGACGGCGAGCTGACGGTGGTGGACGACGCCGGGCGGGTGAGCGTACCGCTCGCGCCGGCCGAGGCGGATCTCGGGGACGAGACGGAGTCGCTGTGCACACCGGAGGCGTGGCTGCGCGTACGGACGTACTGGGCGCCGGTGACGGCCCCCTGGCGGGCGCCCCGGCTGATCGCGGTCTCCACCGACGGACTGTCGAAGAGCTTCGCCTCGGACCGGGGGTTCCTCCAGTTCATGGCCGGGCTGGACGACCGGATGTCGGCGGAGGGGGCGGCGACCGTACGGGCGGTCCTGCCGCAGTGGCTGGCCCGGGCCTCGCAGCACTCGGGGGACGACACCACCCTCGTGGCCGCCTGGCACCAGGGCGCCCCGCCGACCCCGACGCCGGTCACGACCACGGCGACGAGCACGGCCACGGCCACGGCCACGGAGACTGCACCGCAACCGGAGGCGGCCACGGTACCGGAGGCCGCACCGGAGGCGGCCACGGTCCCGGCACCACACCCGGCTGCGGCCACCTGCCCGGGGCCCGCCACCGACCCGGCACCACCGACCGACCCTCACGGGAGAGACGAATGAGCGGCATGCTCGACAGCGGGACCCTGCTGACGACCGACAGCGGCCTGGGCGTGGAGGTGTTCGACCTGCTCGGGGCCGGCGGGCAGGGGGAGGTCTACCGGGTGCGGACCCCCGCCGGGTACCAGGCGCTCAAGTGGTACTACCCGGCCTGCGCGACCCCCGCGCAAGAGGGCATCGTCCGCCAGCTGGTGGGCCGCG
This sequence comes from Streptomyces sp. NPDC051582, assembly GCF_040681715.1. Taxonomy (NCBI): domain Bacteria; kingdom Bacillati; phylum Actinomycetota; class Actinomycetes; order Kitasatosporales; family Streptomycetaceae; genus Streptomyces; species Streptomyces sp. NPDC051582. The sequence continues at coordinate 197,450 of NZ_JBFAZJ010000010.1, read as the reverse complement.
GCTTCGACGACGACCGCTTCCTGTGGCCCCTCGACTTCGTGGCCGACGGGCGCGGCGCGTTCGGGTACCTGATGGACATCCGCCCGGACCGGTTCAAGGGCCTGCCCCTGCTGTTCCGGCGGCAGCTGCGCACCTCGACGCGGGCCCTGCTGAAGGCCTGCCTTTACACGGTCGAGGCGTACCAGGCCCTGCACTCGCGGGGGATCGCGTACCGGGACATCTCCTGGGGCAACATCTTCTTCGACCCGGCCACCGGCGAAGTGCTGGTCTGCGACAACGACAACGCGGTGGTGGAGGGCGACAGCACCGGCATCTCGGGGACCATGGAGTTCATGGCGCCGGAGCTGGTGCGCGGCGACCCGGGGGTGACGCCCGGCACGCAGAGCGATCTGCACTCCCTGTCGGTGCTGCTGTTCATGCTGCTGATGAACCATCACCCCCTGAGGGGACGGCGCGAGTTGGCGATCCACTGCCTCGACGAAGTGGCGGAGCACAAGCTGTACGGGAGGCAGCCGCTGTTCGTCTTCGATCCGCAGGACCGGTCCAACGCGCCCGACCCGACCGAGCAGGCGACCGTACTGGCCACGTGGGCGGCGGCTCCGGACTCGCTGCGGGAGCTGTTCACCAAGAACTTCACGGCGGGCCTGCACGACCCGTCGACGCGCGTGCGCGAGTCGCAGTGGCGGGACACCCTGCGGGCGGTGCTCGACGCGGTCGTGGAGTGCGCGCACTGCGGGCGGCAGAACATGACCGAGCCCCGGTCCGCCGATCCGGGCACCTGCTGGGGGTGCGGGAGCACGCTGGTGCTGCCGCCGCGGCTGGTGCTGACCACTCCCCCGCCGCGCACCGAGCACCACATCCTGCTCCACCGGTCCTCGCGGGTACAGGCGCACCACCTGGCCCCGGAACCGGCCCGGCACGACTACGGCGACGGCACGCTGGTCGCGGTGCTGACCGAGCACCCGCAGAGGCCGGGCCGCTTCGGGCTGGCGAACCGGTCGGCCTCGACCTGGACGGGCACCCGCGCGGACGGTTCCACCCAGCACATCGACCCGGGGCAGACCGTGCCGCTGCGCTCGGGTCTGGAGCTGGACTTCGGCGGCGCGCGGGCCGTGGTACGGGCGAAATAGCCCTGCCGGGGCGGTCAGTTGCCCAGGAGGCGGCTGATCTCCTGGGCGAGGGCGAGTCCGCCGCTGCCGACTCCGAGACCGAGGGTGATGGTTTCGAGGGAGCGGCGGATCACCCCCGGCTCCGTGGGGCGGCCTTCCCGGGCGGCCCGGTCCAGCTCGCCGCGCAGGACGTCCGCCGCCTCGATGCGGCCGGGGGCCGCACCCTGGTCCCGGAGCCACTGCGCGAGCTCGGCGGCCAGCCGCAGGGTCTCGGCGGCGCCGCCGCCTTGCTGCCCGACGTTGATGGTGCCGTGGTCGCCGATGATGCCGGCGTTGACGTCCCCGTTGAAGTTGAAGGTGCCCATGGGGTCTCCTGTGTTCCGCTGGTCGTGGTCGGCGGTGGGGTCAGGGCGCGCCGCGGCCCTGGCCGGCGTGTGGCCCGCCGGGTGGGGCTCCCTGGCCGCCGTGCTGGTTGACGGTGCCGTTGTCGCCGATGACGCCGGCCTGCACGCTGCCCTGGAAGGTGTAGGTGTGGGTGTTGATGACCTGCTGCGCCTGGTCGTAGGAGCTGGTGTCGACGTTGTGGTCCTTCAGGAACCGCTCGGTCGCTATCAGCACGCCCTGCTGGAGGCGCTGGAGGAAGTCCTGGGAGTCGGTGCGCTCGGTGTAGCCCAACTGGCCCCAGTCCGCCACCCGTTCGCGGATGCTGTCAACGGCGCCGTAGTCGTACAGCACGTGCCGCTTGTCGATCTCGCGGCGCACCCTCTCCAGGGCCCGGACGCGCCGGCGGCGCGCCGAGGAGCGGCGGGAGATCCGTGAGGCGGCGCCGAGCAGCGCGGGCCCGGCGGCTCCGGTGGCGTGGGACACCAGGCTCCACCAGCGCTCGAAGCCGTCCACGGGCAGCCGGTTCACCCGGTCGAAGCGCTCCTGGAGCGGGGGGATGCCGTACGCGGAGACCTCCCAGGTGAGGCTGGGGTGGTGGAGGCGGGCGCGCAGGTGCATGGAGACGATGGCGCGGCCGCCCTCGCCGGCCCGGACCAGGCTGAGGTAGGTGCGCATGCCGGCGCCGGACTGCATCAGGCCGGCCTGGACGAGCTGTTTGGGGATCTGGGCGAGCGGCCGGCTGAGCCGGTCCGGCAGCAGCTCGGCCCCGACGTACGGCACGTGGTTGCCGATGACGTAGAGCCGGTTGCGGACCTGGAGGCCCTTGAGGCCGGCGATGTGCTCCATCTCGCGGGCCACGTAGGTGTGCAGGTCGACCGCGTCGAAGGGCTTGATCACCAGTTTGGCTCCGTTGCCCGCCGGATCGTCGGCGGGCCGGCTGACGTCGATGGGCTGCCAGACCATCTCCTTGAGCTTGGAGCCACTGCCCACGAAGGGGTTGGTGCGCTCGGCGCTCGCGGTGTACGGGACCACGTTGGCCCGCCTCTGCTCCAGCAGCCGCCGCTCCACCTCGGGTTCGACCGCCGGGGCCAGATCGGAGGGGCGCTCCGCGCCGTGCTCCACGGTGAGGGCGGCGGTGCGGGCCCGGCTCTCGGCCTGGAGGACCAGCCACCAAGCGCTCGCGTACGCGAGGACGACGAGCCCGGCGGCCGTGTAGACGAGCCCCCACAACCCGCTGATCAGCGCGTACAGCAGTACCGGCACGGCGGCCCACACTCCGGCTCCGCAGATCCAGGCGAGCCGCCGGTCCCGTACGTCGATCCGCCGTACGGCGGCGCGGCCGTGGCGGGCCAGTGCCACCAGGTCGATGCCGAGGGAGAGACCGGTGGCCCGCAGCCGGTCCTCGGTGAGCTCGACGTCCACGTCCCGGGCGAAGCCCTCGTCCAGATGCGCGCCCGCGCACAGATGGCGCGACACCGCGTCCGTCCGGTACTGCGCGAGCGCCGGTAACTGCCGTGCCCCCATGCACCCCTCCCCCGTGTTCCCCGCCACCCTACGGATCCGCCCCCACGGTGTCCGCCGATTACCCCCGCTTGTTGCGCACCGCGAGCACCGCCCCGGCCAGTGCGGCGATCCCACCGCCGATCAACGGCACTGCCTGCAGAGAGGCCTCGTGGTCCACGGCGTAGACGCCCAGCCAGACGAACGCCAGGCCGAAGCCGATGACGATCAGGTACTCCAGCAGGCGGAACCCGTAGCCCATCCACTGGTCCAGTCGCTCCTGCCGCAGCCGGCGCTCGACCAGTTGGCGACGCCATGCGAGGTGGTCGGCTTCGATGCCGTTCCACTTCAACGCCTCGTCGGCATCGGGGAACGGCGGTACGAGGCCTGCGGACGACGGCGCGAACGCCGTCTGCCCGTCACCGCCTCCGAGAGCCGCCGCCGGGGGCGGCGGCGGTGCGGGCTGTGGCGAGGATTCGTACTCAGACATCGGTCCCACCGTCCCCACCACGGCCTCGCGAGACCCCGGCGGTCAGCCGGTCCAGCCTCAGCAGTGCCTCGTCGACCGTTCTCTCGGCGCGCTCACGCCGTGATCTCCGCTCCTCCTGCGACCAGGGCGCGGGCGGCGCCACCGACCGCAGGAACCACGCGCCGGGCGCCGCTGCCCGGGCCCCCCGTGCGCGGCCGTCCCGGCGCAGTGCGGTGCGCACCTGGAGGCCCAGCAGGGCCAGTCCGAGCCCGAACGCGGCCCAGGGCGCTGCCGCCGCGAGGAACGCCGGCGCACCCCCGGTCCTGACGCCCGCGACGAGCAGCCACACCACCAGTGCCGCCGGCAGAAACACCCGGACCAGGTCGGAACCGAACGCGCCGGCCGGCACCGGCCGGCCGGGGGACGCGGCCGGCGCGGGCGCGGGAGCCGGATCCGGCGGTGCGGACGCCAGGGTGGCCGGTCGCGGAAGGGCGGCGGCGGTATGCGCGGACGCCCGCGCGGCGGCCGGGTGCCCGTGGTCGAGCTCGTCGAGCACGCGGCGCGCCCCGCGGCCCGTCAGGCGTCGTGCGGGATCTCTCCGCAGCAGGCCGCTGATCAGCGCAGCGAGAGCAGGGTCCCGCAGCGGTTGGGGTGGGTCCTCGCTGACGCCCAGCACCGCCGCGAGAGTCGCCTCCAGGGTGTCCCGATGGAACGGCCCGACGCCCTGGACCAGGTGGTAGAGCGTCGCCCCCAGGGCGAACAGATCGCTTTCCGCACTCGGTCCGCGGCCTTCCAGCTGCTCCGGGGACATGTACTGCGCGGCCCCGGTGACGCGCTCCTGCGCGGATCCCGCCACCGAGAACCGGATCCCGGTGAGCCACGCCCGGCCGGAGTCGTCGAGCAGCACGCCGGACGGTGTCACGTTGCCGTGCACCATGCCGGCGCCGTGCATCGCGGCCAGTGCTTCGATCAGCGCCCTCGCGACCCGCCGGGCCCGGGGGGCGGGCATGGGGCCGCGCTCCCGCACGTACTCGTACGCGGTCCGGTCCGCCACGTGCTCGGTGACCAGCCAGAGGACTTCGTCAGCGGCGAAGAGGTCGGTCACGGGCACGAGGCTCGGGTGGGAGCTGACGGCCGCCAGGACCCGGGCCCTGCGTACGACGCCTTGCCGCCACCGCGCGCGCCCTTCGTCGCTCAACCCGTACGGAGCCCGCACCTCCTGGAGGTCCACGCGTCGGTGCAGGGTCTCGTCCAGGGCCTCCCATACGAAGACGAGCTCCGTATGACTGCTGGACACGGACCCGCTGATCAGCCGGTAGCGACCGCCGACCAGCGATCCGGGTCGTCTCTCCTCCACGATGGCCCCCTCGCGGCCCGGTCACGGCTTGAACGGAGCACCAGTTCTACCCCGCCCCGTCCCGCCCCGCCGGGGAAGGGCTGTTTTCGGGTCCCGTCGCCCGGGCGCCCTCCCCCGCGCGCCACCGTCCGCGCGCCGTTTCCGGCGGGGCTGCGCGCGGCCCCCGGGTGGTGCACCGGTCGGCGGGGCTCCGTTCCCCCGCGGCTCAGCCGCGCCGACCGGCGTTCGTGCCCCCGTTCAGGATGCCGCGGCCATGCGGCGGCGCAGGCTCAGCGGGCGCATGTCCGTCCACACCTCGGCGATGTGGTCCAGGCATTCCTGGCGGGTGCCCTGGGTGCCTTCGGCCTGCCAGCCGGCCGGGAGCTCCCGGTCCGCTCGCCAGATGGAGTACTGCTCCTCGTCATTGCGTACGACGCGGTAGCCGCTCTCGTCCGTCTCGGTCATTGGTCCGGCCCTCCCTTTGTTGTTCGGCTTCTGCGTGACGGGTCACAGCGTGCCGTGCCGGGGCATGGCGCCATAGGGACAAACGCGCAGAAGGACCGGCGGTCGGTGCTGCCACTCCTTCCCTGGTGGCGCCGGTGCGCGCGGCGGCAGTGTTCGACGCAGCCAGGGTGGCGACCGAGAGGTACAGCGCCGCCGGCCACGTCACCCCATCAGGCTGGAAGGAGCTCCGCCATGTCGGACACCCCAGAGACCGTGCACCTGCCCACCGGCGGGTGGCGGTTGTGGGAGCACTTCGCACTCCGCGGTCCGGGTTTCCCGGCCGAGGGGGTCCTGCGCATGGCCCCGCCCGGACTCGCCCTGGCCGCCGACAAGTTCGGCGCCGGCGACGTCCTCGCCGGCCCGGACTGGGAGGCGTTCACCGGGGCCTTCGACAACGGAGCCGTCGCCACCGCCGAACTGCTCCAGTCCATCGCCGCCTCGCCGCGCTTCCGGGCCGCCGTGGCCTGGCAGAACCCGGCCGTACTGCGCACCGGCATCGCCCCGTTCCTGAACTGGACGCCGACCGCGGCGGGCCGTACCAGCATGCCCCGCCAGCGCGAGGAGCTGGTGGCCCACTACTGGCAGCGGTTCTGCGTCAAGAACGACACCATCGGGTTCTTCGGCCCGGTCGGCTGGGGCCGCTGGGACCTCGCCACGCACGGGGTGAAGGTCGACCCCGGCACCGGCGGGTTCCTCGCCGACTCGCGGGTCTACTTCGCCAGCTGGGCCATCGACGCCCTCGCCAAGTCGCTGAACGCCGACCCCGCGATGCGTGCGTGGATCCCGCCGCGCCGGGTGTCCTTCGTACGGGCCGAGGGCCTGTCCGTGCACCTGCCGGGCCGGCCGCCGCAGCCCATCGGCGAGACCGCGCGCGCCGTACTGGACCTGTGCGACGGGACCCGGCCGCCGGCCGCGATCGCCGCGGCGCTGGGCATCCCGGTGGCCGAGGCCACCGAGGCCGTGCAGTGGCTGCTGTCCAAACGGTGGGTGCACTGGCGCCTCGACGTGCCGACGGGCACCTACCCGGAGCGGGAGCTGCGCGCCGTCCTGGAGCGGATCGGCGATCCGGCCCTGCGCGGGCCGGCCCTGGAGAAGCTGGCCGTACTGGAGCGCGGACGGGACGCCGTGCAGGCGGCCGGCCTCGACGCGGAGGCGCTGACCTCGGCGATCGCCGCACTGGAAGCGGACTTCGCCGGGCTGACCTCCACCGACGCCCAACGGTCCAAGGGCGAGCGGACCGCGCCCTGCCGGGGGCTCGTGTACTCCGACGCCCGGCGCGCGGCGACGGCCACCCTCGGCACCGCCCTGCTGGACGAGCTGACCCCGCTCGCGCAGTGTCTGACGGCGGCCCGCTGGATGACGAACCGGTTCGCCGAGCGGGTCCGGCCGCGCCTGCGCGAGGTGTACGAGCGGCTGGGCGCGGCCGGCCCGGTGGACCTCGGCGCGATGTGGCTGGGCTGCCTGCCCTCCCCGTACCCGGAGGCGACCCGCGACCTCGACGCCGTCCAGGCCGAACTGCGGTCGAAGTGGGCGCGGATCCTGGCCGTGCCCGAGGGGGCGCGCCGCGTCCGGGTCTCCTCGGCGGACATCGCGGAGCGGGTGCGCGAGGAGTTCGAGGAGCCGGGCGCCGGCTGGTCGCTGGCCCGCTACTTCAGCCCGGACGTGCTGCTGCTCGCCGACAGTGCGGACGCGGTGGCCCGCGGGGACTTCGAGATGGTGCTGGGCGAGATGCACAGCGCGCTCAACACGATGGGCGCCTCGCTCTTCGTCCACCAGCACCCGGACCGCGAGGAGCTGATCGCGGAGACCACCCGCGACTTCCCCGGCCCCCGGCTGCTGCCGATGCTGCCCAAGGAGCTGCCGCTCAAGTGGTCGACGCGCAGCAGGCCCTCGCTGGACCGGCCGCAGGACTACTACGTCTCCCTGGTCGACGACACCGGTGACCCGCACCGCCCGCGCACCGTCCTGTGCGCCGACGTCCGGGTCGAGGACCAAGGCGGCCTGCTGATGGCGGTGCTGCCCGACGGGGCCGCGTTCGACCTGCTGGACGTGTACGCGAACACCCTGACGCAGCGGGTCATGGACCGGTTCACGCTGCGCCCCGAGGGGGACCACACCCCGCGCATCAGCATCGACAAGATGGTGGTGGCGCGCGAGACCTGGGCCTTCCCGGCATCCGAACTCGCTTTCGCCGACGAGAAGTCCGAGACCAAGCGGTTCGTGAAAGCCCGCCATTGGCGGCAGGAACACGACCTTCCGCGCTTCGTGTTCGTGGTCTCGCCGACCGAACCCCGGCCCTTCTACGTGGACTTCGACAGCCCGGTGTACCTGACCATCCTGGCGAAGGCGGCGCGCAGGCTGGCCCGCAAGGACCCCGGCGCCAAGCTGAAGGTCAGCGAGATGCTGCCGACCCCGGAGCAGGCCTGGCTGACCGACGACGAGGGCGCCGCGTTCACCTCGGAGCTGCGCTTCGTCGCCGTCGACCAGACCGTCACCGACGTCTCGCGGCCGGCCCGGGAGCCCGCCGCGGACGGGGGTGCGTGATGCGTACCTTCGTCGACGACATCGCCGCGCACGCCGCCCTCGACCCCGGCCGGATCGCGGTGACCACCCCGGCCGGCGAGATGACGTACGGGGAGCTCATCGCCCGCATCGAGGCGGTGGCGGCGGCGCTGCGGGCGCGGGGCGCCCGGCCCGAGACGGTGTGCGCGGTGGCCGTGGAGCGCGGGGTGGACTCCGTGGTGGCGCCGGCCGCGGTGATCCGCTCCGGGGCGGCCTTCCTGAGCCTGGACCCGCAGCAGCCGCCGGCCCGGCTGGCGGCGCTGGTGCGCAGCGGCGGCGCCGACATGCTGCTGACCTCCTCGGCCCTCGCCGGCGGGCTCGACCTGCCGATCCCCGGGCCCCCCGTACTGCTCGACCGTCCGGGGAGCCCGGACGCGCAGGCGCCGTGGAGCGGCGGGCCGCTCGACGGGAGGGCCCTCGCCTACGTCAGCCACACCTCCGGGAGCACCGGGGAGCCCAGCGCCGTCCTGGTCGAACACGCCGGCCTGGACTCGTACCTGCGTTTCGTCGCCCGCGACTACGGGCTCGGGCCGGACACGGTGGCCCTCCAGGTGGCCCCGCTGGGCTACGACGCCTCGCTGCGGGACACCTTCGCCCCGCTGCTGGCGGGCGGACGGCTGGTCGTGGTGCCGCGGTCGGCGCTGCTGCGGCCCGAGGAGTTCGGCGCGGCCGTACGGGAGCACGCGGTGAGCGCCCTGCTCAGCGTGACTCCGTCCTTCCTGGCCTTCCTGGCCGGGCAGCCGGGCGGGGAGCGACTGCTCGACGGCGTACGGGTGGTGGTGTCCAGCGGTGAATCGCTGCGGCCGTTCCTGACCGCCGGCGGCCGGGCCCTGGTGCCGGGCGCGCTGGTCAACCAGTACGGGCCGACCGAGTGCACGATGACCTCGACCCGCTACGCCGTACCGGCCGAGCCGGACGTCCTGACCGACGTCGTGGGCACGCCGATCGACGGGGTCGCGGTCCGGCTGCTGGACTCCGGGCTGTCGCCGGTCCCCGACGGGTCCGTCGGGGAGGTCTGCATCGGCGGGGTGGGGGTGGCCCGCGGGTACCGCGGGCGGCCCGCCCGTACGGCCGAGTGCTTCGTACCGGACCCGCTCGGGCCGCCCGGCGCGCGGATGTACCGGACGGGCGATCTCGCGACCCGGGGCCCGAACGGGCTGGAGTACCTGGGGCGCCGGGACCGCCAGGTCAAGATCCGCGGCTACCGGGTGGACCCGGCCGAGGTGGAGGGCGCCCTGCTGGCCCATCCCGGGGTGACGGGGGCGGTCGTCACCTGCGACACCGACGCGCAGGGGCGGGTGTTCCTGGTCGCGCACGTCACCGGGGAGCTGGCGGAGGTGAAGGACGCGGCGCTCCGCGCCCACCTGGGCAGGACGCTGCCCCCGCACCTGATGCCGCGCCGGTTCGCGCGGCTGGCGGAACTGCCCACCACCCGCGGCGGCAAGGCCGACCGCCGCGCCCTGTCGCAGACCGGAGGCCGGCCATGACCACCGCACCGAGCGCGCCGCGCCCGTCCGTGACGTCCAAGACCTCCATGACCCCCGTCCCGCTGCCCGGACCGCGCGCGCCCATGACGCCCGGGGCGCTGGCCGCACTGGGCGCACCGGCTTCCGTACCGGCCGCACCGGCCGCACCGGCCGTGGCCGGTCCACCCACCGCATCCGCCCTCGCCGCCCGGGGCACCGCGCTCAGCCGGGCCGACGTGGAGGCCGCGGCCGCGCGGATCGCCGGCCGGGTACGGCGGACCCCGCTGCTGCCGGGACTGCCCGCGCCCGGACTCCACCGGACCGGCCGGGGACTGCTGCTGAAGGCCGAACACCTCCAGCACGGCGGGTCGTTCAAGCTGCGCGGGGCCGCCAACGCCGTGCTGGCGCTCGGCGCCCGCCGGATGGTGACCGGCTCCTCCGGGAACCACGGCATCGCCCTGGCCCGGCTGGCCCGCGCGCTCGGCGCCGAGGTGACCGTGGTACTGGCAGGCGGGGCGCATCCCGCCAAGATCGCCGTGATCAAGGCCCTCGGCGGGCGCACGGTCCGCGTGCCGGGCGGGGTCGCCGAGCGCGACGCCCGGGCGCGGGAGCTGGCCGAGGAGACGGGCGCGGTCCTCATCCCCTCCTCCGACCACGAGCTGGTGGTCGCCGGGCAGGGCACGGTCGGCCTGGAGATCCTCGACGAGGCGCCCGACACCGAGACCGTGTACGTGCCGACCGGCGGGGGCGGGCTGCTCGCCGGGGTGTGCCTCGCCGCCCACGGGCATCCGGTACGGGTGGTGGGCGTCGAGCCCTCCGGCACCCCCCGCTACGCCCGGTCGCTGGCCGCGGGGCGCCCCGTACGGCTGGCGCCGGGGGACTCCGTCGCCGACGGGCTGCGCGGGCAGCAGCCGGGGGTGGTGCCGTACCCCGTCATCCGGGACCGGGTCGACGACCTGATCGCCGTGTCCGACGCGGAGATCCTCGCCGCGGCCGCCCTGCTGCGCCGGCGCGGCGTGGAGGCCGAGCCCTCCGGCGCGGTCGCGCTGGCCGGGGCGATCCGTGCCGGCCGTGGCGGCGGCGCCGGACCGTGCGTCGCCGTCGTCTCGGGCGGCAACACCAAGGCGGCGCTGATGGCGGCCGCCGCGGCCGCGCCCCCTTCCCGTACGCACTGCACCACCTGAACCCACTGACCCGTACCACCCGCACGGCCCCACACACCACACCACCGCAGTTCCGCTCCTGGAGGAGACCTCATGACCATGACCGTGAACGAGACCGCGAACCCGACCGCGCAGCTGACCGCCACCGCCCTGACCGAGCTGGTCGTGTCCATCTACCGCGAGACCCTGGGGGTCGCCGAGCTCGACGAGCAGAGCGACTTCTACGAGTGGGGCGGCGATTCGCTGACCGCCTTCCGGATCACCGCACGGCTCGAAGAGGCACTCGGGGCGGAGGTCCCGGTGGCCCTGGTCTTCGCCTACCCCTCGCCGGCGGACCTCGCCGACGTCGTCCACGCCGACTTCGTCCAGGCATGAGGGGCCGGTCATGACGGACACCTACGTACCCGGCGGCCGCTGGCGGCTGTGGGACCAATTCGCCCTGCGCGGGGCGGGCTTCCCGGCCGGGGGCGTGCTGCGGCTGGCCCCTGACGGGCTGGCCCCGGCCGCCGACAAGTTCGATCCCGAGGAGGGCGCGGCCGGCCTGGCCGGTGAGCGGTGGGGGGAGTTCGCCGCCCTGTTCGCCGACGCCCAGGTGGAGACGGCGCACACGCTCCAGGACATTGCCCGGATGCCCGCCTTCCGGGAGGCGGTGGCCTGGCAGAACCGCCCGGTGCTCGCCTCCGGGATCACGCCCTTCCTGAACTGGACGCCGACCGCGGCGGGCCGTACCAGCATGCCCCGCCAGCGCGAGGAGCTGGTGGCCCACTACTGGCAGCGGTTCTGCGTCAAGAACGACACCATCGGGTTCTTCGGCCCGGTCGGCTGGGGCCGCTGGGACCTCGCCGCGCACGGGGTGGAGGTCGACCCCGGCACCGGTCTGATCGCCGGATCGCAGGTGTACTTCGCCAGCTGGGCCATCGACGCCCTGGCCGCGCGGATCGACACCGACCCGGCGGTACGGGAGTGGGTGGCGCCCCGGCGCGTGCCGTTCGTCCGCCAGTCCGGCATGGACGTGACGGTGCCGGGCCGGCCGAGCCAGGCCCTCGGCGAGGGGGCGCGCGCCGTGCTCGCCCTCTGCGACGGCGTCCGCCCGGCTCGGGAGATCCGGGCCGCGCTGCCGGAGGTGGACGTGTCCGCCGTGCTGGCCGACCTGGTCGCCCGCCGGTGGGTGGTGTGGAAGCTGGAGGTGCCCGCCGACGCCCGCCCCGAGCGGCATCTGCGGGCCTGGCTGGAGCGGGTCGGGGACGCGGAGCTGCGCGAGCCCGGCCTGGCCGCCCTGGACGCCCTGGAGCGGGGCCGGGACCGGGTGGGCGGGGCGGCAGGGCCCGAGGCGCTGGTGGCCGCGCTGACCGACCTGGAGGGGGAGTTCGTCGCGCTGACCGAGACCGCCGCCGTACGCGAGAAGGCGGCCGGTACGGCGCCCTGCCGGGCACTGGTGTACTCCGACTGCCGGCGGGCGGCGACCGCCACCCTGGGGCGGACCGTGCACGAGGCCCTCGCCCCGCTGGACCCGCTGCTGACCAGCGCCGGGTGGCTCACCGCGCGGCTCGCCGACGCCGTGATGGCCCGGGCGCGGGAGGTGTACCGCCGGCTGGCCGGGCAGGGGCCGGTCGACCTGGCCGCGTTCTGGTTCGCCTGCATGCCGATCCTGCACGGCGCGGCCCGCACGGAATCCGCCGATCTCCAGCGGGAGTTCCGCAGGCGCTGGGACGCCATCCTGTCGCCGCCGCCGGGCACCCGCCGGGTCGGGCTGCCGCTGGAGGCCGTCGCGGGGCCCGTCGCCGAGCAGTTCGGCGGCCCCGGCGGGGGCTGGACCGCCGCCCGCTACCTCAGCCCCGACATCATGATCGCGGCCTCCGGGGAACAGGCCGTGGCCCGGGGCGACTTCGAGCTGGTCCTGGGCGAACTGCACGTCGCCGCGAACACCTTGGGCGCCTCTCTGTTCGTCAACCAGCACCCGGACGCCGGCGAGCTGCTCGGGCTGACCGGCCGGGACCATCCCGGCCCCCGGCTGATGCCGCTGCTGCCCAAGGAGCACCGCTCCCGGCTGTCGGCGCGGATCCGGCACTCCCTGGTCCGGCCCGAGGACTACTACGTGGCCCTCGTCGACTTCACCGCCGATCCGGGCCGGCCCCGTACGGTGCTCAGCGCCGACGTGGCGGTGACCGAGCGGGCGGACGGCGAGCTGGCCGTGGTGCTGCCCGACGGGTCCGAGTTCCCCGCGGTGGACGTGTTCTCGCACGTGCTGACCACCCTGGCGATGGACCTGTTCCAGATCCTGCCGGACGGGGCGGACCACTCCCCCCGGGTCACCGTGGACCGGCTCGTCGTGGCGCGCGAGACCTGGCGGCTGCCGCCGTCGGACATGGACTTCGCCGACGAGAAGGACGAGGCGCGCCGGTTCGTACGGGCCCGGCAGTGGGGGGAGCGGCGCGGGCTGCCGCGGTTCGTGTTCGTCGTACTGCCCACCGAGACCCGGCCGTTCTACGTGGACTTCGACAGCCCGGTGTACGTCAACATCCTCGCCAAGGCGGTCCGCAGGATGGCCCGCAAGGAGCCGCAGGGCCGGGCCGTCTTCACCGAGATGCTGCCGAGCCCCGAACAGGCCTGGCTGACCGACGACCAGGGCGAGGTGTACACCTCCGAGCTGCGCTTCGTGGCGGTGGACGAGGGCTGACCGCAACACGGCACCACCAGGGGAGCGACGCGTACCGGCGGCGCGCACGGCGGAGCAACGGGCGCCGTGCGGGGCCGCCGTTGCGCGTTCTACCCCCCGCGGCTGCGTGCGCGGCTGCGTCTTCTTCCCTACTGACGGATCTCCCCAGACAGCAGTGTTGAGGAAAACACCGCTTGGAGGCCCACAGTGAAGGTTGTCGCAGCGCACGGCGGACCGGCGAGGCACGGCAGCGAAGCCGGCGACGTCGTACGTGACGGTGACGGAGTGTCGTTCGCGCAGCGGAGGCTGTGGTTCCTCGACCAGCTCACCGGAGGCTCCGCCGAGTCCCTCCTCCCGCTGGCCCTGCGCATCCGCGGCGCCCTGGACGCCGCCGCGCTGGAGCGCTCGCTGGCCGGCATCGTGGACCGGCACGAGGTGCTGCGCACCCGGTTCACGGCCGTCGACGGCGAGCCCGTGCCGGTGGTGGACCCGGCGGGCCGCACCCGCCTGGCGCGGACGGAGGCCGGCAGCATCGAGGAGCTCTTCGACCGGGAGCTGGCGCGGCCGCTGGACCTGGCCAAGGAGCACCCGCTGCGGGCCACCCTCGCCCGCATCGGCTCCGAAGAGCACGTACTGCTCCTGGTGGTGCACCACATCGCGGTGGACGGCTGGTCCTGGGACGTGCTGCTGCGCGAACTGGACGCCGGTTACCGGGGCGAGGCGGTGGACGCGCCGCCGCTGCAGTACACCGACGTGGCCCGGACCGAGGCGGAGCGGCTGAGCGGCCCGCGGATGGAGCGGCTGCTCGGGTACTGGCGGGAGCGGCTGGCCGGGGTCGCCCCGCTCGCGCTGCCCGCCGACCGGCCGCGGCCCGCCTTCTGGGACGGATCCGGTGACGTGGTCCGCTTCGAGCTGCCGGCCGAGCTGGTGGCCGAGGTGGACCGGGTGGCCCGCGAACAGCGCGCGACCCGCTACATGCTGCTGCTGGCCGTGTACCAGGCCCTGCTGGGGCACTACTCGGGCCGCCGCGACATCGCCGTCTGCACCACCCTGGCCGACCGGGGACGGGCCGAAGTGGCCGACGTGATCGGCCCGTTCGTGAACACGATCGTCCTGCGGACCGACCTGTCCGGCGATCCGACCTTCGCCGAACTGCTGGGGCGGGTCCGCACGGGGGCCCTGCGGGACTTCTCGCACTCCGAGGCGCCCTTCGACCGGGTGGTCGGCGAGGTGGTCACCGAGCGCGACCTCTCCCGCCACCCGCTCGCACAGGCCTCCTTCACCCTGCTCAACACGGTCCCCTCGGCGGCCCGCCTCGACGATCTGGACGTCGGCCTCGTACGGACGCCGCTGACGGGCACCCCGCTCGACGTGTTCCTCGACCTGAGCCTGCGCGCCAACGGGGACATCGCGGCGCGGCTCCAGTTCTCCACCGCCCTGTTCGACCAGAGCACGATGGTCCGCTTCACCGAGGGGTACGTGGAGCTGCTGCGCGCGGTCACGGCCGCGCCGGGGGGCCCGGTCGCCGAGCTCGCCGGACGGCTGGAGCCGCTGCCCGGCAAGGAGCGGGCCCGCCTGCTCGCGACGGCGGGCCCGGAGCGCCCCGCGCCGGCGGCCACGCCGTTCGCCGTGGCGGGCGAGCCGAACGCGGTGGCGCTGGTCTGCGGGGAGAAGATCCTGCGCTACCGCGAGCTGGACGCCCTCGGCGGCGGCCTGGCCACCGCCCTGCGGGCGGCCGGCGCCGGCCCGGGGACCCCGGTCGGCGTGTGCATGAAGCGCGGGGTCGCGTCCGTGGCCGCGATGACCGCGATCTGGCGGGCCGGCGGGGTCTACGTACCGCTGGATCCGGCGCTCCCCGAGGAGCGGCTGCGGTTCATGGCCGAGGAGGCCGGGCTGGCGTGCGTCCTCACCGACGCCGCGACCGCGGAACTGGCCGGCGCGCTCGGCCCGCGGGTGCTGCGGGTGGAGGACGCCGGACCCGACGCGGGCGCCCCGCACCACACCCCCGACCCGCGGGACCTCGCGTACGTCATCTTCACCTCGGGCTCCACCGGCCGTCCGAAGGCCGTCGGGATCGAACACGGCGCGATCGACGCCCATGTCGCGGCAGCCCGCGAGGAGTTCGGGATCACCTGCGGCGACCGGGTGCTCGCGTTCTCGTCCTTCTCCTTCGACGCCTCGCTGGACCAGCTGCTCACCGCGCTCGGCTGCGGGGCGACCCTCGTGGTCCGGCCGGACGAGCAGTGGCTGCCCGCTCAGATCCCCCTGGTGGTGGAGCGGTACGGGATCACCGTGCTGAACCTGCCGCCCACGTACTGGGCCGAGCTGGCCTTCTCGCTCACCGACCGCACCGCCGCCTCCCTCGCCCCGCTGCGCCTGCTGATCCTCGGCGGGGAGTCCGTCCCGGCCGCGGCGCTGGCCGCCTGGCAGGCGCGGGCCCCGCACGTACGGGTACTCAACGCGTACGGGCCGACCGAGACCACCGTCACCGCCACCACCCACGAGATCGGCGCGGCCGGGGTCACCGACCCCGGCCGGGTGCCGATCGGGCGGCCGCTGGGCTCCCGCCGGGTGTACGTGGTGGACGCGCACGACGAACTCGTGCCGGTCGGAGAGCCGGGTGAGCTGCTGATCGGCGGCCCGGAGCTGGCCCGCGGATACCTCGGCCAACCCGCCCTCACCGCAGCCAAGTTCCTCCCGGACCCGTACGGCGCGGACGGCGGACGCCTCTACCGCACCGGCGACCTGGTGCGCCGACTGCCCACCGGAGAGCTGGAGTTCCTCGGACGCACCGACGACCAGGTCAAGATCCGCGGCTTCCGCATCGAACTCGGCGAGGTCGAGGCGGCGCTGGGCGAATGCCCCGGAGTGGTGGCGGCCGCGGTGGCCGTCGGCTCGGACGCCCAGGGCGGCAAGAGCCTGACCGGCTACGTGGTGGCCGGCCCCGAAGGCCCGGTGGAGCCCGCCGTACTGCGCGCCTTCTGCGCCGGCCGGCTGCCGCACTACGCCGTGCCCGCGGACTTCGTGGCACTCGACGCGCTGCCCGTGAACGCCTCGGGCAAGCTGGACCGGACGGCGCTGCCCGCCGCCCGGCCGGACGGGGAGCGGGCCGAGCGGGACCGGGCGGCCGCGGGCGGCGCCGAGTTCATCGCGCCGCGCGACGCCACCGAGCAGGTGGTCGCCGACATCTGGGCGGAGGTCCTGGGGGTCGACCGGGTCGGCATCGACGACGGGTTCTTCGACCTGGGCGGCCACTCGCTGCTCGCCACCATGGCCGTCTCGCGGATCGCCGAGCGCCTCGGCCGCGAGGTCGAGCTGCGCACGCTGTTCGAGAACCCCTCCATCCGCGCGTTCGGCCCGCTGGTGGCCGCGGCCCGGCAGGCGGGCGCCGCCACCGTCGTCCCGGTGGACCGCTCGGGACCACTGCCGCTGTCCTTCGCGCAGGAGCGGATGTGGTTCCTGGACCGGATGTCCGACGTCGGCGACGAGTACGTGCTCTGGTTCTCGTGGCGGATGCGCGGCGGGCTCGACCGCGACGCCTGGCAGGGCGCCCTCGACGAGGTGGTGGCCCGGCACGAGGCGCTGCGCACCGCCTTGGTCGAGGTGGACGGCAAGCCCGCGCAGCGGGTGGTCCACGGGGTGCGCGTACCGCTGGTGTGGCAGTCCGCCCCGCCCGGGGACGAGGAGGCCGTACGGCTGGAGCGGCTGCGCGCGGTGGCCGTCCCGTACGCCACCCGCCGCTTCGACCTGGCCGGTCCGCCGCTGCTGCGGGCGGGGGTGTGGGAGCTGGACCCCGAGGACCACGTGGCGGTCATCGCCTTCCACCACGCGGCGACCGACGGCTGGTCCAAGGACGTGATCATCGGCGAGCTCGCCGAATCGTACGCCGCCCGTGTGGCCGGGCGTCCGGCGGAACTGCCGCCCGTCCCCCTCCAGTACGGGGACTTCGCGCTCTGGCAGCGCGACCGGATGGCCGGCGAGGTACTGGAGCGGCAGCTGGCGTACTGGGAGGAGGCGCTGGCCGGTGTGCCCGTACTGGAGATGCCGACGGACCGGCCGCGTCCGGCGGGCTGGTCGGGGCGGGGCGGGGCGGTCGAGGTCGACCTGCCGAAGGAGCTGGAGGCCGCCCTCGGCGAGCTGGCCCGCAGGCACGGGGTGACCCGGTTCACGGTGCTGCTGGCCGTGGTGCAGATCGTGCTGGGCCGCTGGTCCGGGCAGCAGGACGTGGCGGTGGGCACCCCGGTCGCGGGCCGCGGACAGCTGGAGCTGGAGCGGCTGGTGGGGCTGTTGGTGAACACGGTGGTGCTGCGGGGGGACCTGTCCGGCGAGCCCACGTTCACGGAGTTCCTGGACCGGGTGCGGGAGTCGGTGCTCGGGGCCTTCGACCACCAGGAGGTGCCTTTCGAGCGGCTGGTGGAGCATCTGCGGCCGGAGCGGGACCCGTCGCGCAACCCGCTGTTCCAGGTGATGTTCGACGTACAGGAGAGCGCGGCGGGCGGGCCGCGGGTCGAGGGCCTCGACGTGGAGCACTTCGTCCTGCCGTGGGGTTCGGCCAAGTTCGACCTGACCGCCACCTTCCTGCTCTATCCCGACCGCTTCGCACTGAACGTGGAGTACGCGAGCGACCTCTTCGACGCCGCCACGGTCACCCGGTTCGCCGGGCACGTGGGCCGGGTGCTGGAGGCGGTGGTGGCCGATCCGGAGCGGGCGGTCGGACGGCTGGAGCTGCTGTCCGCCTCCGAGTACGAGGAGCTGGCCGGGGCCGCGGGCTCCGCGGCGGACGCCCCGGCGCGGCCGTTCACCGTCTCGGGCGCCCCGGACTCCGTGGCCCTGCTCTGCGGGGACGAGAGCCTGACGTACGGGGAGCTGGACGGCCTGACGGGCGGGCTGGCCGCGGCTCTGGCGGCCTCCGGGGTGCGGCCGGGCACGCCGGTCGGCGTGTGCCTGCGCCGCGGTATCCGCTCGGTCGCCGCGATGGCCGCGATCTGGCGGGCCGGCGGGGTCTACGTGCCGCTGGACCCGCGGCTGCCCGAGGACCGGCTGCGGTTCATGTGCGCCGAGGCGGGCGTGCACAGCGTCTTCAGCGACGGCTCGACGCAGGCGCTGGCCGCCGCGCTCGGACCGCGGACCGTCCCCGTCGACTCCGTGGCGGCGGACCCGGACGCGCCGCGCCACACCCCCGGTCCCGGGGACCTCGCGTACGTCATCTTCACCTCCGGCTCCACCGGCCGGCCCAAGGCCGTCGGCGTGGAGCACCACGCGCTGGGCGCCCACACCGCCGCGGCCCGCGAGCTGTTCGGCATCACGGCCGAGGACCGGGTCCTCGCCTTCGCCTCCTTCTCCTTCGACGCCTCGCTGGAGCAGGTGCTGCCCGCCCTCGGCGCGGGAGCCTCGGTGGTGGTCCGCCCCGACGAGGTCTGGTCGGTGGAGGAGCTCGCGGAGGCCGTACGCAGCCGGGACATCACGGTCATGGAGGCCACCCCCGCCTACTGGGAGGAGATCGTCGCCCGCCTCGACACCGTCGCCGGGGACCTCAAGGGCCTGAGGCTGCTGGTCACCGGCGGGGAGGCGCTGCCCTCGGCGCCGCTGGCCCGCTGGTTCGCCCACCTGCCCGACGTACCGGTCGTCAACACGTACGGCCCGACCGAATCGGTCATCTCGGCCACCGCCCACACCGTCACCGCGCCCGTCGAGGGCCGGGTGGCGATCGGCCGGCCGCTGGGCTCCCGCCGGGCGTACGTCGTCGACGCGCTCGACCAGCTCGTCCCGGTCGGAGTGCCGGGCGAACTGCTGATCGGCGGCCCGGAGCTGGCCCGCGGATACCTCGGCCAACCCGCCCTCACCGCGCAGCGGTTCGTACCGGACGGGTACGGCGGGACCGGCGGGCGGCTCTACCGCACCGGCGACCTGGTGCGCCGACTGGCCTCCGGGGAGCTGGAGTTCCTCGGCCGCACCGACGACCAGGTCAAGATCCGCGGCTTCCGCATCGAACCGGCCGAGATCGCGGCCGTCCTCGAACAGCACCCGGACGTGCACGCCGCGACCGTCCTGGTCCGCGAACTGCGCGGGGAGCGCGCCCTCGTCGGCTACGCGGCCGTCCAGGACCGGGGGCCGGACGCCGAGGCGCTGGCCGCCTGGTGCCGGACCCTGCTGCCCGGCTACATGGTGCCCGCCGCGTTCCTCCTGCTCGACGCCCTGCCCCGGACCGTGCAGGGCAAGGTGGACACCGCCGCCCTGCCCGACCCGCAACCGGCCGCGCCGGCCGCGTCCGTGGCGCCGCGCACCCCGACCGAGGTGGTGACGGCCCAGATCTGGGCCGAGGTCCTGGGCCTGCCCGAGGTCGGGATCCGGGAGGACTTCTTCTCCCTCGGCGGCCACTCGCTGCGCGCCGTGGCCGCCGCCTCCCGACTGCGCACCGCCTTCGACTGCCCGATCCAGGTACGCGACCTGTTCGACCACCCGACGGTCGAACTGCTCGCCATCGAAGTGGAACGACAGCTCATCGACCAGATCTCCTCGATGAGCGACGACGAGATCGACCTGTCCCTGACCTCCGAGTTCTGACCGCCGCCGCGTTCCGAACCTCGATCCCAGCCTTGATTGGACGGCACTTGCGATGACCACTGCACAGGTCGAACCCTCCACCACCGCCTCGTCGGACACCCCCGGCGGCCTCTCCCCCGCCGCCCGCCGGCTCCTCGAAATGCGCCTGCGCGGCAAGGCGGCCGCCGCGCCCGCCGGGATCCCCCGCCTCGACCCGCGCCCCGCGCAGGCCCCCCTGTCGGCCGCCCAGCAGCGCCTTTACTTCCTCGACCAGCTCGACCCCGGCGGGGTCGAGTACCTGATGCCCGCCGCCTGGCGGTTCACCGGCCCCCTGGACACCGCCGCGCTGAGCGCCGCGATCGGGGACCTCACCGCCCGCCACGAGCAGCTGCGGGTGGTCTTCTCCCAGGACGACGGGGTGCCCGCCCAGCACGTGCTGCCCGCCGCCGACGCGGCCGGCCTCGACGTGGTCGACCTGCCCGCGGCGGTCCGCGAAGGCGGCCCCGAGGCGATCGCCGCCGCCGTACGGGAGGTGGCGCTGCGCCCCTTCGACCTGGCGGCCGCGCCCCCGTTCCGGGCCACGCTGCTGCGGATCGGCGCCGAGGACCACGTACTGGTCCTGGCCATGCACCACATCGTCTCGGACGGCTGGTCGCTGGACGTCCTGACGGGCGACCTCGGCGCCTGCTACCGCGCCCGGTGCCACGGCCGGGCCCCGCAGCCCGCCCGGCCGCCGGTCGAGTACACCGACTACGCGCACTGGCAGCGCGGGGCCGACGAGAGCGCCGACCTGGACTACTGGCGTACGGCGCTGGCCGGTCTGACCCCGCTCGAACTGCCCGCCGACCACCCGCGGCCCGCCGTCCGCAGCTCCGCCGGCGCCGTGCACACCGTGGAACTCCCCGAGGCGCTGACGGCGGCGCTCGCCGAGCTCGGCCGCCGGGCCGACACCACCCCGTACATGACCCTGATGGCGGCCTTCCAGGCGGCGCTGGCCTTCCACAGCGGCCAGGACGACATCGCGATCGGCACCGTCGTCGCCAACCGGGAGCGCCCGGAGATCGAGCAGCTGGTCGGGTTCTTCGTGAACACCCTGGTCATCCGCACCGACCTGGCGGGCGACCCGACCTCCGCGCAGCTCCTCGCCCGGACCCGGGAGAGCGTCCTGGGCGCCCTGTCCCACCAGGGCCTGCCGTTCGAGCGGATCGTCGACGAGCTGAGCCCCGAGCGGGACCTGTCGCGCAACCCCCTGTTCCAGGTGCTGTTCTCGTACTCGGCCGCCGCGCCGCAGGGCGGGTACGCCCTCGGCGGGGCGACGGGCACGGCCTTCCCCATCGACCTGACCACCGCGAAGTTCGACCTGACGCTGGACGTCAGCGAGGACGCGGACCGCATCCGGCTCCGGTTCGTCTACCGCCCCGACCTGTTCGAGGCCGCCTCGGTGGCCCGACTGGCCGAGCACACCGTCGCGGTGCTGCGGGCCTTCGCCGAGGCCCCGGACGTGCCGCTCGCCATGGCCGACCTGCTCACCGCCGCGGAGCGGGCCGCGCTGCTCGGCCCCGACGGCCCGGCGAACCGCCTGCCGGCGGCCGCCGTGCCCGAGCCGGCCCCCCGGCTCGCGATGGAGCGGCTGGCCGAGCGGATCCGGCTGGCGCCCGCCGCCCGGGCCGTCTGCGGCGGCGGCCGCAGCCTGACGTACGCCGAACTCGACGCGGCCTCGCTGGCCCTGGCCCGGCGGCTGCGGGCGGCGGGCATCGGCCCGGAGTCCCTGGTCGGGGTGTGCCTGGGCCGCTCGGTCGACCTGGCCGTCGCGCTGCTCGGCGTATGGCGGGCGGGCGCGGCGTACCTGCCGCTGGACCCCGCCCACCCGCGGGCCCGGCGGGAGTTCACGGTCGGCGACGCGGGTGTGGAGTGGGTGGTCGCCGACGCGGTCGGCCGCGCCGCGGTGGAGGGGCTTGCGGTGGGCGTGATCCCGCTGGCCGACCCCTCCGACGACACCTCCGACGGCCGCCGCGACGACACGGAGGACCTGCACTGCGCCGTTCCCGGCCCGGAGACCCTCGCGTACGTCATCTACACCTCCGGCTCGACCGGTCGGCCCAAGGGCGTCGAGATCACCCACGGCAACCTGGCCTGGCTGCTGGACGCCGCCGACCACCACTTCGACTTCGGCGCCGACGACGTGTGGACGCTCCTGCACTCCCCCGCCTTCGACTTCTCCGTCTGGGAGCTGTGGGCCCCGCTGGCCTCCGGCGGCCGGGTGGTCGTGCTGACCGAGGACGAGGTGCGCGACCCGGCGGCCGTCCACGCCGTCCTGCGCGACGAACGCGTCACCGTCCTCAACCAGACCCCGGCCGCGTTCAAGGGTCTTCGGGCCCATCTGGCGCAGCAGGGCGAGGAGTTCGGCGCCCTCGCGCTGCGCACGGTGGTCTTCGGCGGCGACGCCTTCGACGCCCGTGACTACCGCGACTGGTTCGCCGTGCCCGAGGGCGCGCGGCCCGCGCTGGTGAACATGTACGGGATCACCGAGACGACCGTGCACGTCACCTACCGGCTGATCACCGAGGAGGACACGGTCTCGCCCGTGTACTCGCCGATCGGCCGCCCCCTGGCCGGCCAGCACGGCTACGTCCTGGACCGGGCGGGCCGCCTGGTGCCGCACGGCACCGTGGGCGAGCTGTACGTGTCCGGCGGCGGGGTGGCCCGCGGCTACCGCAACCGGCCGGAGCTGTCCGCCGAGCGCTTCCCCCTCGACCCCTTCGGTCCCGCCGGGACCCGCATGTACCGCACCGGCGACCTCGTACGGGTGCTGCCCGACGGGCAGCTGGCGTACGCCGGCCGCGCCGACCACCAGGTCAAGATCCGCGGCTTCCGCATCGAGCCCGGCGAGATCGAGACCGCGTTGCGCGCCCTGCCCGGCGTACGGGACGCCGCGGTGGTGGCCCGGCCCGACGCGCACGGCGGGGCCCGCCTGGTCGCCCACGTGGTGCTGACCGAGGGCCGTCCGCTGGACGCGCCGGACCTGCGCGACCGGCTGCGCCTGACGCTGCCGGAGTACATGGTGCCCGCACTGTTCGTCCGGCACCCGAAGCTGCCGATCACCGCCAACGGCAAGGTGGACCGCACGTCCCTGGTGGCGGTCGCCGTCGAGGGGGCCGGCGCGCCCGCCGGGCACGTCCCGCCGTCCGGTGCGACCGAGGAGGCGCTGGCCCGCATCTGGTCGCAGGTGCTGGGCGCGGAGCGGATCAGCCGTACGGCGAACTTCTTCGACCTGGGCGGCGATTCGATGCTGGCCCTGCGCGTGATCGGGCAGGCCCGCAACGCCGGCCTGGGCCTGAGCGTCCCGGACCTGTTCCGGGCCCGCACCCTGGGCGACCTCGCGGCCCTGGCCACGGAGGCGGCCGAGGGCACCGGCCCCGCGCCCGTGGAACCGTTCTCCCAGCTGGATCCGGCGGACGCGGCCCGGCTGCCGCAGGGCCTCGACGACGCGTACCCGCTGACCATGCTCCAGGCCGGGATGCTGCACGAGATGCTGGCCGACCCGGACCGCGGCGCCTACCACAACGTCACCGACCTCAAGATCACCGTGCCGGAGGGCTTCGACCTCGCCGCCTTCCAGACCGCCGTGGACACGGTCGTGCGGGGTCACAGCATCCTGCGCTCCTCCATCGACCTCGTCACCTTCTCCGAGCCGCTCCAGCTGGTGCACGCCGCCGCCGGGCTGCCGGTCGGCTACAGCGATCTGCGCGGCCTCCCGCACGAGGAGCAGTGGGCCTCCGTACGGGGCTACGTGGACGCGGAGTTCGCCCGGCGCTTCGACCTGGCGGCCCCTCCGCTGGTCCGCATCCACCTGCACCACCTCACCGACCGGGAGCTGCGGCTCACGCTGACCGACTGCCACGTGGTGCTCGACGGCTGGAGCCTGACCTCCCTCATCGCCGACCTGCTGGACCTGCACCGGCAGGCCGTGGCCCAGGGCCGGACCCCGGAGCTGCCGGCGGCGCCCCCGTACGCCGAGTACGTGGCGCTGGAGCGGGCCGCGCTCGTCGACGAGGAGGGCCTGGAGTTCTGGCGCAGGGAGCTCGCCGACCTGAGCCCGGTCCGCTTCACCCGGCGCGGTACGGAGGCCTCCGACCGCGGGCAGTTCGTGCACGAGGTGCGCCGCTCGTACGCCGCCCTCGCGGAGCCGATCGGCCGGCTGGCGCGGCTGGCCGGGGTGCCCCGCCGCACGGTCCTGCTGACGGCGTTCCACCACACCATGAGCCTGTTCGCCGAGCGTGACGGGGACGCCGCCGGACACTCGGTCGGCCTGGTCACCAACGGGCGGCCCGAGGTGCCGGGCTCCGACCGGATGCGCGGGCTGTTCCTGAACACCGTGCCCTTCGGGGTCCGGCGGCCCCGGGGCAGCTGGCTGGAGTACCTGAAGGCGGCGTTCGCCGCGGAGCAGGAGATGCTGCCCTACCGCAGGGTGCCGCTGGCCCGGATGGCACAGCTGAGGCCCGGTGCGCCGAGCGTGGCGGACACCCTGTTCAACTACGTCAACTTCCACCGGCTGTCCGGGGACAGCTGGGACGACTCGCTGGAGATCGCCCGTACCGCGTTCCCCCTGATGCTCAACGCGAGCGTGGAGTCCCTCATCCTCGACGTCGACCCGGACCACCTGGCCCCGGCCACCGCCGAGCAGCTCGCCGACCTGATGTGCGAGGTGCTGAAGGCGATGACCGCGCGGCCGCAGGCCCCGGTCACGGCGCCGGTGCTGGCCGGCGAGGCGCGGATGCGGGCGCTGGAGGAGTGGGGCCGCGGCCCCGAGCTGGCGGGCACCTCCCTGATGTTCCACGAGTGCGTGGCGGAGCACGCGGTGCTCACACCCGGCGCGGTGGCCGTCCGGCAGGGAGAGCGCGAGGTCACCTACGCCGAACTCGACGCCTCCGTACACCAGTTGGCGGACCGGCTGCGGGCGCTCGGGGTCGGCCCGGAGGTGCCGGTCGGCATCTGCCTCGACCGCGGAGCCGAGATGGTCCGGGCGGTGCTCGGGGTACTGCGGGCGGGCGGCGCGTTCCTGCCGCTGGAGTCGCAGCACCCCGCCGACCGGCTGAAGTTCATCGTCGAGGACAGCGGGATGCCGGTGCTGATCACCCAGTCCTCGCTGCTCGGGGTCGTGCCCTTCGACGGACCGACCCTGGTCGTGGACGACCCGCAGACCTGGGCCGCTCCCGTCGGCGCGCCGGTTCCCGCGCCGCCCGTCACCGCGGACAACGCCGCCTACGTCCTCTACACCTCCGGCTCCACGGGCACGCCCAAGGGCGTCACCATCCAGCACCACAGCCTGACCAACATGCTGGAGGGGCAGCGCGATCTGTTCCCCGTGACCGCCGAGGACCGGGTGCTCCAGTTCGCCTCCCTCAGCTTCGACGTCTCCATCCTGGACCTGACCTGGGCCCTGGCGAACGGCGCCCAGCTGTGCACCCCGCCCAGAGAGGCACTGCGCGCGGGTGCCGACCTGGCGGACACCCTGCTCGACTACGGGATCACGGTCGCGATGCTGGCCCCGAGCGCCCTGGCGGCCCTGGGCGAGGACCGCTTCCCGGCCCTGCGGATCCTCCAGGTGTGCGGCGAGGCCTGCCCGGCCGAACTGGCCCAGAAGTGGGCGCACGGACGGCGGTTCTACAACGTCTACGGGCTCACCGAGACGACCGTCTGGTCCGTCTCCACCCTGCTGAAGCCCGACTGCAAGCGCCCGCCGATCGGCTGGCCCATAAGGAACACGCAGGTCTACGTACTCGACGAGGACCTCCAGCCGGTCCCCGTGGGGGTGCAGGGCGAGGTCTACCTCGGCGGGCGCGCCATCGGCCGGGGCTATGTGAACCGCCCCGACCTGACCGCCGCCGCCTTCGTCCCCGACCCGTACGGGGCCCCCGGCGGGCGGCTGTGCCGCACCGGCGACATCGGCGTCCAGCTGCCCGACGGCGCGGTGGAGGTCCTCGGCCGCCGCGACAGCCAGGTGAAACTGCGCGGGTTCCGCATCGAGCTCGGCGAGATCGAGCACGGGCTGCGCGAACTGCCCGAGGTGCAGCAGGCGGTGGTCCTGCTGCGGCGCGACCTTCCGGAGCCGGCGCTGGTGGCGTACGTGGTGCCCGAGGCGGGCGCAGCGCCCGTCGTCGAGCCCTTCCGCCAGGCGCTGCGGGCCAAGGTGCCCGCGTACATGGTCCCCGCGCGGTTCGTCTTCCTCGACGCGATGCCGGTCAACAGCAGCGGCAAGGTGGACAAGAAGGCCCTGCCGCTGCCCGCGGCCGACCGGCTGGGCAGCGCCACCGACTACGTCGCGCCCGGCACGCCGGCCGAGGTGGTGCTCGCCGAGGTGTGGCGCACGGTGCTCGGCATCGAGCAGGTCGGTGTCCACGACGACTTCTTCGCCCTCGGCGGCAGTTCGCTCTCGACCGTCCGGGTCGCCGCGCAGGCGGCCGCCCGGGGGCTGAGCGTCTCCGTACGGGACCTCCTCGAACTGCCCACGATCGCCCGGCTCGCCGCCCGCGCCACGCAGGCGGCGGCCGCCGAGGAGGCGTCCGCCGGCGCCAGGGCCGTCATCTCCGAGGTCCGGCTGCGCGAGGGCGACGGCGCCCCGCTGTGGTGCGTGCACCCCAGCGGCGGCAGCGGCGCCTGGTACGTGCCGCTCGCGCGGGCCCTGCCGCCCGGCCGGCCGGTCCGCGCCTTCCAGGCCCGCGGCCTGCTCGGCGGGGTGGACCCGACCACCATCGCCGGGATCGCGGCCAACTACGCCGCCGAGCTCGCCGCCCACGGCGGGCACGGACCCCACGACCTGCTCGGCTGGTCCATGGGCGCCAACATCGCCCTGGAGATGGCCACCCAGCTGCACGCGGCCGGTCACACGGTCGCCCCGCTGACCCTGATCGAACCGCACCTGCCCCACCCGGCGTCCCGCGAACGCCTCGCGGCGGTCGGCCGGGACATGGAGCGGGGGCTGCGGATGCGCGACCGCCTCCGTACGCTGCCGCCCTCGGCGGAGCGGGAGGCGGCCGTGGCCGAGCTCACCACCCTGCTGCTGGGGGCCGGCATGAGCCCCGGCGAGGCGGCCCTGGTGGAGCAGGCCCCCATCGAGGTCTGGCACTCGCTGCTGACCGCCCTGTCCGCGTACGAACTGCGCCCCTACCCCGGCCGTGTCCACCTCCTGGTGGGCAGCGCGGCCGCGGAACTGCCCGACGGCGAACCGATGCCCGGGCTGGACGTGGACTTCCGCACCTACGTCGAACGCTGGCGCGAGATCGCGCTCGGCGGACTGACCGTCCACGTCACCGAAGGCGACCACATGTCCATGATGTCCGAACGGCTGATGCACAAGACCGCTGCTGCGCTCGGCCGGATCCAGTCGGAGGCACGCCGATGACCGTCCTGACCACGAACACGAACACCGCCACCGCCGCCACCGCCACCGCGGAGCCGTCCCCCCTGGTGTGCCCGGTCACCGGCCGGACCGCCCCGCCGGCCGGACCGCCGGCCCCCGCGACCCGTACGAGCCAGGCGGCCCCGGCTGCCCCCGCGGCCCCCTTCGCCGAGCGCTACCTCCTCGACCCCGCCGTCAACGCGGACCCGTACGGGTACCTCAACTCCCTGCGCGACCACGACCCCGTGTACTGGTCCGCCATGCACCGGGCCTGGCTCGTCACCGGGCACGCCCAGCTGATGCACTGCCTGCGCGCCCCCGCCGTCTCCGCCGAGCGGGTGCGCCCGCTGATGGACGCCGTGCCGGAGGGCGCCCGCGAGGACGCCGAGCGGGCCTTCGGGATCCTGTCCCGCTGGATGGTGTTCAACGACGCCCCGCAGCACCGGCGGCTGCGCCAGGTCTTCCAGGAGCAGTTCGCGGCCCGCTCCATCGGCCGCTACCGGGCCTTCGTCGAGCGCGCCACCCGCGCCATGCTCACCCGCCGGGCCGTCCCCGGCCGGATCGGGGACCTGGTCGCCGACATCGCCCGGCCGCTGCCCGCACTCGTCTTCGCCCGCTGGCTGGGCGTCCCCCAGGCGCACGGCCCCTCCTTCTGGTACTGGAACGCCCGCGTCGGCGACCTGGTCCTCGGGGCCGCCCAGGAGGAGCGCGAGTACCGCACCTCGCTCCAGTCCCTGGTCAACCTCGACGACTACCTCGCCGACCTGGTGAAGCAGCGCCGCGCCGACCCCAAGGACGACCTGATCAGCGCCGTCCTGGCGGGCGGCCAGATCGGGAAGTCGGTCAGCGAGGAGGAGTTCGTCGGGATGCTGACCCAGATGGCCTTCGCCGGCGGCGAGACCACGAGCAACCTCATCGTCAACGCCGTGCTCGCCCTGCTGGAGCACCCCGAGCAGCTGGCCGCCGTACGGGAGGACCCGACGGCGCTGGTGCCGATGGCGGTGGAGGAGGCCATGCGCTTCGACGGCCCCTCCAAGATGTCCATCCGCACCGCCGCGCGCGACTTCGACCTCGACGGGCGCCCCGTCCGCGCCGAGGACCGGCTCTTCCTGGTCACGGCGGCCGCCAACCGGGATCCCGCCCGCTTCGCCGCCCCGGACGCGTTCGACGTCCGGCGCGGCAGCGCCTCGCACCTCGGGTTCGGCTTCGGCGCGCACTTCTGCATCGGGGCGGCCTTCGCCCGGCTGGTGGCGGGAGCGGTGGTGGACGTACTGGTCCGCGAGTACCCGGGGCTGGAGCTGCTCGGCGGGCAGCACACCTGGCAGCCGTCCCTGCTCAACCGCGCGCTGACGGCCCTGCCCGTCCGCTACTGACCACGGCCGGCCCTACGGATGGGATGTTGTTCATGGCTTCGACCCTGGTGGACGCGCGGGACCGGCTGAGCGCCCCCGCCCGGCTGCCCTCGTTCCGGCTGCTGTGGCTCGGACAGTCGCTGTCCCTGCTCGGCGACGGGTTCAGCTACATCGCCTTCTCCTGGATCACGCTCGGTCTCACGCAGTCCACGCTGGCCCTCGGTTACGTCCTCGCCTTCCAGGCGGTGCCGCGGGCCCTGCTGACGCTGGTCGGCGGCTCCCTCAGCGACAAGTGGTCCCCGCGGACCCTGATGAAGCTCTCCAGCTGGGCCCGGGCCGCCCTGATGGCGGGCGTGGGCCTGGCCGGCC
The DNA here is from genome assembly GCF_040681715.1 of Streptomyces sp. NPDC051582. Classification (NCBI taxonomy): domain Bacteria; kingdom Bacillati; phylum Actinomycetota; class Actinomycetes; order Kitasatosporales; family Streptomycetaceae; genus Streptomyces; species Streptomyces sp. NPDC051582. The sequence continues at coordinate 168,638 of NZ_JBFAZJ010000010.1, read as the reverse complement.
TCGCCGGATCCCTGACGCTGTGGATGCTGTGCTGCGCCGCCGCCGCCTTCGGGGCGGTCGACGCCTTCTTCCAGCCGGCCCGGGCGTCGATCCTGCCGTCGGTCGTCGGCAAGGAGCAGCTCGCCCCGGCCAATGCCCTGCTCGCGGTCGGCACGAAAGTGGCGGCCGTGCTCGGCCCGGCCGTGGGCGGCATGGTGGTGGCCTTCTCCAACGCCTCCGTCGCCTTCATCGTCGACGGGGTGTGCTTCGCGCTCTGCGGTGTGTGCGTGGCGGGGATCCGCCCGCTGCCGCGCCCCGCCGAGGAGGAGAAGGGCCCGGCCGCGGGCGCCGCCCCGCCCGAGCCCCCGCTCTCGCTGGGCGCCCGGATCCGCGCCGGGCTGCGGTACGCCTTCGAGGACCCGCGGATCCGTACGATCCTGGCCGTCGACGCGGCGGTGACCTTCTGCCAGGCGGGGCCGTTCACCGTCGGCTTCGCCACCCTGGCCAAGGTCGACCTGCACGGCGGCTCGGCCACCCTCGGCCTGCTCAACGGCGCGCTGGCCGGCGGGGCCATGCTGGGGACCCTGGTCGGCGGCGCCGTGAGCAGCCGCCCGCGGATCGGCCTGCTGATCGCCGCGCTGGCGGGCTGGCTGGCGATCGGCACGGGCCTGCTCGGCTTCGTCGGCAACACGGCGGGGGCCCTCGCGACGGTGCTCGCGATGGGCTTCGGGATGGGTTTCCAGGGGGTCTTCGGCCTCAGCTGGATCCAGCGCACGATCGACGGCCCGGTGCTGAGCCGGGTGATCTCGGTGGACATGGTGATCGGCTACGCGGTGGCCCCGCTCTCCCTGGTCCTGTGCGGTGCCCTGGCACAGTCGGGCACCGCCCCGATGTTCGCGGTCTCGGCGGCGGTCCTGGCGGTGACGGCGATCGGCATCCTCGGCTCGCGCACGGTGCGCGAGATGCGGTGACCGTGTCCGGTCCGTCAGCTCCCCGACGCCTCCAGGGACGCCGAGAGTTCGCAGAGCGCGGCCCGGTTGGCACGACCGGTCTTGGCGGCGAGGGCGGCGATGTGCTTCTCGACCGTCCGCGGGGAGATGTAGAGGCGGTCGGCGATGTCCTTGTTGCCCAGCCGTTCCGCGAGGAGCCGGAAGACCTCGTACTCGCGGACCGTGACGCCCTGGGCGCGCAGCACGTCCGGAATCGTGCTCGAACCCGTACGGCGCTGGCGGCCCGGGGCGCCCATCCGGCGCAGGGCCGCGCGGCAGGCGCCCGCGACGGTGGCCACCCCGCCCTGGTGGAAGTGCTCCTCGGCCTGGCGCAGCCAGGCCACCGGCTCGCCCCAGCCGTCCTCGTACGCCGCGTCGGCGATCATCCTCAGGGCCAGGTGGAGGGCGGTGGCGTACGGGGCGGCGACGCGCAGGGCCTCGGCCACGGCGGCCGCGGCCTCCTCGGGGCGGCGTTCGCGGCCCAGCAGGACGGCGCCGGCGAACAGGACGAACTGCCGGTTCCAGCGCATCCGGCCGGGTGCGGTCGCGGCGATCTCCTCGTACGCGGCGCGGTCGGCCTCCCCCGACAGCACGTCCAGGAGCAGGCCGATGCCGTACCGCCCGCTGAGGTAGTACGTACTGGGGTTGGTGTCCTCCATGTCGGCGACGGCACGCAGTTCACCGACGGCGGCGGGCCGGTCCTCCTCCATCAGCGCGCAGAAGGCCCGCGCGAGGCCGAGGGTCAGCGGTTCCTCCTGGGAGCCGGCGCCGTCGCATCCGGCGAAGGTCGCGAGCGCGCTCTCCATCGCGGGCCGGTCGCCCCGGTGGGCGGCCAGCGTGGCCCGCGCCATGAGGACGTAGCGGGTGGCCGGGGCCAGCCGCAGGCGCTGTACGACGGCCAGGCACTCCTCGGCGGACCGCTGCGCTGCGGTGAACTCGCCCCGCAGGACGGCGTCGAGGATCATGATGCCGTCGATGGTGTGGACGATGGTGGCCGAGCCGAGCCGCTGGGCCTCGCTCCGGGCGGCCAGCAGCGGGGCCGTGGAGCCTTCGGTGAGCCAGTAGTTGCCGCCGATCCGGGTCAGCGCGTACATGCGCTGGAGCGGCAGCTGGTGCTGTTCGGCGGTCTGCAGGGCCGATTCCAGCAGGGCGGTGGCCTCGTCGAAGTCCCGTTCGCGGGCGAGGGTGGCCAGGAGTTCCAGCGCTTGGCAGGCGACGGTGGCCAGGCCGTGGCGCTGGGCTGCCTGGAGGGCCGAGTTGCCCAGTTTCTCCGCCAGTTGGGTGCGGTCGGGACCGGGGGTGTCGAGCGCGAGGTAGGCGGCGGTCACGTCGATCGAGGCGGTGGTGCGCTCGTCGGGGTGGGCGCCGAGGAGAGATCTGGCCTGGGTTATCTGTCTGTTGCCGTCCTCCCAGCGGCCCGCGGTGTGGGCCACCTTGGCGAGCCGGGTGTGCAGCGCGGCGAGGCGGGTGGCGCTCAGGCCGCTGCCGCCGAGGGTGTGCAGGTTCTCCGCGAAGCCGAAGGCCCGCGAGAAGTCCCCGGCTTCGGCGAGCGCGGGCAGCAGGGCTTCGAGGGCGTCGGTGCGCCCGGCGGGGTCCTGGCTGGCGGCGAGCAGCCGTTCGGCCCGGCTGAGCAGGGTGATCGCGGAGCCGATCCCCCCGGCCGCGAGGGCGCGCAGGCCGGCGGTGGTGAACAGGCGCCCGGCCTCGGCGTCGTCGCCGGCCTGGGAGCGCAGCTCGGCGACCAGGGGGCACCAGTCGCCTTCGAGGTCGGGGTAGAGCGCCTGCACGGCGTCGGCGGCGCGGCCCGACATCTGCGCGCGGTTGCCGGGCGTGAGCTGGGTGTGCAGGGCCTCGGCGGTGAGCGAGTGGCGGAACGCGTACCAGTCGGGGGCGGGTTCGTCGGGGACGACGAGCTGGGCGGCGACGCCGGCGTGCAGGTGGCTGAGCAGGCCGCGGTCGTCGATGCCGGTCATCCGCTGGAGCACGGTGAGCGGGAAGCGGCGGCCGATGACGGCGGCCGCGGAGAGCAGGGTCAGTCCCTGCGGGCCGAGGCGGTCGATGCGCCGCAGGATGCCCCGGGCGAGGGCGGTGGACACGTCGCTGCGCAGGTCGCCGACGACCCGCCAGCCGTCCTCGAAGCGGACGAGGGCGCCGCTGCCGATCATGCCCTGGAGGAGTTCTTCGACGAGGAAGGGGCTGCCGGCACTGTCGTCCCAGAGCCGTTCCAGGGCCGCCTGCGGGACGAGTTCGGGTTCGGTGTCCAGCTGGGCGGCGATGACCGCGCCGACCTCGGGTCGGGTGAGCGGGGCGAGTTCCAGTACGGTCCCCACGCCGCGCCTCCGGGCCGAGTCGGCCATGTCGAGTGCGTCGCAGGGCTCCGTACGGATGGTGGCCAGGAGCACCACGTTCGTGTACTCCAGGTTGTCCACCAGGTATTCGACGACCGCGAGCGTCTCGGGGTCGGCGTCGTGCAGGTCCTCCAGGAGCAGGAGCTGGCCGTGCTCCTTGCCGGTGGCGATGAGCAGCCGCAGGACGGCCTCGCCGAGGATGACCATGGAGCTGTTGTTCTGGGCGTCGCTGCTCCAGTCCGGGATGATCCTGCCGAGCGCGGGCCGGTAGGGACCGAGCGGCAGGTCGTCCAGGGGTTCGCCGCTGCGGAAGAGCGACATCAGCGCTTCGGTGAGTGGCCGGAAAGGGACGGTGGGGCCGGTGGTGCTGCTGCGGCCGCGCAGGGCCCGCACGCCCATGCCGAAGGCCATGCCCACCGCTTCGGCGGCGAGCCTCGATTTCCCGATTCCGGCCTCGCCGACCAGGAAGACCACCCCGCCGCGGCCTTCTCCCGCTTCGGTCAGTGCCTGCTTGATCTCACGCAGTTGCGGGTCACGACCGACGATGTACCGCGAACGGGAACGCATGTCCGCAATCTAGTTCATGGGATCGGCCGATTGTGCGACGAAAGTTGGCCGTTTCGAACAGGGGCGGGGTGAAGATCCGGGAGAGATCCGGAGAAGATCGGACACGCGCTACCAGGTGACGTTCGGGGCCGAGACGCTCGTGTCGATCGTGCTCAGGGTGATGACGATGCCGCTGGTGAGCACCACACCGGCCAGGGCACGGGCCCGGGCACACGCCTTGTTCCGTCCCGACAGGGTGATCCCGCCGGCCGGGTCCTCGGTCCGCGCCTCGGCGGCGGCCGTTGCGGCGGCCTCGGCGGCGGCGACGGACTGGGCGTTGACCTGGGGCTTCTGCATGGTGGTGAGTACCTTTCTCGATGCCTGAGGGGAGTGGTGCTCAGTGCTGAAGTGCCGAAGTGCGCGGTGCGCTATGCGGTTTCGAGGAGCAGGACGGACGGGACGCTCGCCGGGAAGCCCAGCCTGAGCAGGGCGTATCCGATGCCGGAGAGGCCGGTGAGGAAGCCGGGGGACGGTACGTGGTCGGGGGTGCCGCAGCGGTGGCCGTGATCCTCAAGTCGGCCGAGAACCTCCCCGGCGCGGTGGCCGAGGGCGGCCCCGGCCCCCTCGTGCCCCTGCCCGGCGAGCAGGCCGAGCAGTTCCAGGGATCCGAGGGCGCCGCGGTGCAGGCCGAGGTCGGGTGAGGTGCTGGGTGCGCCCAACAGCGCCGCGCACCGGTCGAGTTCCGCCACCGGGACCGGCTGCCCGGTGATCCCCGGCGCGTCGGCTCCGCATGCGTCGCTCCCGAGTACGGCGGCGGCCGCCAGCGCGGTGCCCGCGAGGCCCTCGTGCCAGTCGAGGTCGGCGGGGCGCAGCAGGGCCTCGTCCAGCGCGGGGCGCAGCAGGGCCGCGCCGGCCCGGGCGTACGCGGCCCCCGGCTCCCCCGCCTCCTCCAGGGAGGCGGCGTGGCGCAGCAGGGCCCAGCCGATGCCGGCGTCGCCGTGGGCGAAGCCGGGGGCCGCGGGGCGCTGTTCGGCGAGGATCTTCTCGGCCCGGACCAGCAGCCGGTCGGCGAGCCGCCGGGCCACGTCCCGCGCCACGGACCCGTACGTGCGCTGCGCGGCGACCGCGGCGGCCAGGGCTCCGGCGAGACCGTCGGCCACCCCGGCCGGCCCTTCGGCGCCTTCCTCCCCCTCCGCCAGGGCGGCGCGTTCCAGGGCGGCGAGCGCGTCGGGCAGAGCGCCGGCCAGGTCCCCGCCGAGCAGCGGGGCCAGCCGGGCCAGCGTGTAGACGATGCCGCCGATCCCGTGCAGGGCGCCGGGTCCCACCGCGGCCCCCAGCTCGGGGTCGGCGGCGAGCGCGGCGAGCAGCGCGGGCAGCGGCCGTACGGCCTGCCGGGCCAGCGCGGTGTACCGCTCGGCCCCGGTCAGGGCGCCGAGCTGGGCCAGGAAGAGCGCGACCCCGCAGTAGCCCTGGGCGAGCCCGCCGCCCATCGGCAGGACGGCCCAGTGGTCTCCGCAGACCTGCTCCAGGCCCAGCCAGTTGACGCGGTCCGCGCCGTGCACCGCCCGGGCCGCGATCTCGTCGGCGATCCCGCAGGCCGCGGCCAGCAGCCGGGAGGGCTCGGGGACGACCACCGGCCCGGCGGGACCCGCCAGGGTCGAACGCGGGCCGCCGACGCTGAGGTTGGCCCCGGTGACGGCGAGCGTGGCCGAGATGATCCACTCCTGGTCGTGGCGGTCCACCTCACCCATCGCGGCGATCTTGGCCCGGGCGGCGTGCAGGCTCGGGGCCGGCAGCACCCCGTCGAGGCGGCTGCCCCGGGAGGTCGTCAGCGCGGTGTCCGAGGGGTGGTGGAAGAAGAGGGGCACGTCCCCGGACCACAGGTCGGCGATCTCGTCCTCGATCAGCCGCCGGCGCGCCGGGTCGTGCTCGGACTCCGTCCAGAGCACGGCGAGCACGGTGTCCCGGGTCAGCGCGTCGCGCAGCAGGTCGGGGTGGGTGGACTCGTCGAGCAGGGTCGTGTAGAGGCGGGTCGAGCGGGCGATCAGGCGCCCCGGGCTGGTGGCCCAGCGGGCCAGCAGCCCTCCGTCGGCCGTCCCGGTGCCCAGCAGTTCCGCCCGGTGCTCGGTGATCGCGTCGTATCCGGCGCGGAACCCCTCCAGCAGCGCCGCGCGGTGGTCGGCGTGGCCGGCCGTCCTGCCCTGCGGGCCCGGCCGGTTCTGTCCGGCCCCGGTGGCCACCGGGGCGCGCAGCAGCCGCATCCCGTCCGTTCCGGCGGCCTCCCAGCGCAGTCCGTCGCTCGGGTAGGAGCCGCCGTCCCCGCCGCCGAGGGCCGAGATGTCCATGGCGCCGTTCTCGCCGATCAGCAGGCTCGGCAGCAGGCAGGTGCGGTACACCGAGGCCTCCAGGGCCTCCGCAGCCGGGTCGGAGCCGCAGGTCACGGCCGTCGGCAGCCCGGCGTGCAGCAGGGTCTCGGCGTCCACCAGCACCGGCTGGTCACCGCAGGCGATGACGTTCTCGTAGTGCATGTCCACGCCGTCGATCGCGTAGAGCAGGGCGAGCAGCGCGCCCTGGCGCCGGTAGAAGCGGTCCAGTTCGGTGGGCGTGGAGCACCAGCCGTGCTCGATGAACTCCAGCCAGCCGTAGCCCTCGCCGCGCACCGAACGCGGGGTCCGCAGGCCCAGACCCGCCACCTTGGCGTTGGCCCAGCCGACCGTCCGGTCCAGCAGGACGTGCTGGTCGAGCGGGCGGGGCTTGTAGACGACGGTCGCGCCGCCGGCGAAGCTCAGCAGGGCCACGGACCGGTTGCCCTGGTGGACGTCGCCCCGGCCGAGGTCCACCCGTACGAGGGCCCCCGGGTCCGTGCCGTCCAGCAGGCCCGCGACGATCTGCGGGCGGTCGGCGGTGAAGCGGGCGAACAGCTCCACGGTGGCCTCGGCCGCCTGTCCGCAGGCCTGGCCGAGCATCCGGGCCAGCACCGGGTGGCGGGTGAACAGCCCGGCGAGGCCCTGGCGGGTGCCGAGCCGGCCCACGAAGTCCGCGAACCGCTCGCGCGGGCCCTCCCCCGCCAACAGGCCTTCGGCCCGGGCCCGGTGGAGCTCGCGAACCAGGGTGCGGGCGCACTGGCGGACCAGCCGGTCGCCGAGGCGCTCCTCGAAGGCGGCCCGTACGACGTCGAGTTCGCCCTCGGCGAGGTGGAGGCGGGCGGCCGCCCGCTCCCAGGCACAGCCGATCAGGGGGCGCAGCGCGGGCAGGAACACCGCGGCGCCTTCCGCGTCCGCCGCCGGGAGCTCGTCGGGGGCACCGGCGGGGGACGCGGCCGGGACCTCGGCGGGGGCCGCGGCCACCATCCGCTCGACGGAGCGGGCCCATTCGGGCTTGGCCGCACGGGCGGCCAGCCGGCCGGGGGCCTCCGCCGCGAGGGCGTACGCCGCGTCCTGCGTGACACCCAGGCTCGCCAGCCGGGCCGCGAATCCGTCCGCGTCACCCAGGGACCAGGAGGCCGGTCGGCTGTGGGGGGCGTCGGCCGGCGCGGGTACCGGGGCACCCGGGGCGGCGAGCCGCTCCCGCAGGTTCAGGGCCCGGGCCCACCAGGAGGGGGCCAGGCCGCCGACCTGGGATTCTTCGACGGTGGTGGCGGTGTTGGTCACAGGAGAAAACTCGCAGAGTGCGGGGCCCGCGCACATGGGGGCCGATCCCCCATATTCCGTGGGCCCGCCCCCCACGGGGGCCGCGGGCCTGCGGGCAGGGGTGGTGCGGAGGCCTCCGGCCGGGCCCCGGCGTACGGGTTCCGGCAGGTCGTGGACGCGCCGGAGGGCCCGGGGGGCGTCCGCGAAGTCCCGCCCGCCCGCGACGTCCGGCACGCGCGTTCGCCGCACCGGGCGAAATCCCGGGTACGACCAGTACACGGGCTTGCGCCCGGCCCGCCGGACACCCCGTGGCCGTAGGGGAACCGCGCCCGTGGAAGCGGCCCTTCACAAATGTGGGGGCTGCGACCCGATGCCGCTCCCGGCCCCCCACCCGCAGCCTGTGTGCAGTGCCCCTTCCGCCCTGTCCGGCACACCGGCCGGCGGATGATCATCGGAGGACCTGGTGGGAGTACCCGTCCCTGTCGACGTCGTCGCATTCGACCCCGTGCTGGAAGCCGGAACCAAGAGCACCCTGTTCGCCTGCCCCGAGGTCTCCCTGACCGCCGCGGGCGAGGCCCCGCGGGTCGTGGTCATGACCGTGGACCAGGTCGGCCGGCCCGAGCTCGACGTCCTGCGCACCGTCCGCGACACCCCGGCCCGCCCCGATGTGGTGCTGGTGGCGGGCGAGTTGGCCCCCGACGGCGCCCTGCACGCCATCGCGGCCGGCGCCCGCGGCCTGCTGCGCCGCCGGGAGGCGGACGTCACCCGCCTCTCGCGCGCCGTACTGGCGGCCTCCCGGGGCGACTGCACGCTGCCGCCGGACCTCCTGGACCGGCTGCTGGAGCGCTCCGGCGCCGGCGGCCGGGCGGCCGGCGGCTCCGACGGGGGCACGGACCCGTGGGCTGCGGCGGGCCTGAGCGACCGGGAGCGCAGTGTGCTGCGGCTGGTCGCCGACGGCCACGAGACGAACGAGATAGCCAAGCAGCTGTGTTACTCGCCGCGGACCGTGACGAGCGTCGTCCACGACATCACCCAGCGGTTCCGGCTCCGCAACCGCGCCCACGCGGTCGCCTACGCGATGCGGGTGGGCCTGCTGTGAGCGCCGTGGCCGAACTGACGCGCGAGACGCGCGAGACGCGCGAGCTGCACGACGTACGCGAGCTCCACGAGGTACGCGAGCTCCACGAGCTCGCGCCCGTACGGATCCCCGCGGCCCCGGACCGGCTGACCCTGCTGCGCCAGGCCGGGGACGGCCTGATGCCCTACCCGGCCCTGGTCCGCCTGCTCGGCGCGGCCACCTCGGCCGGAGCCCCCTCCCCCGGAGCCCCTTCCGCGAGCACCCCGGCCACCCGGTCCGCGGCGGCCCCGCCCGACGCCCCCCGGCTCACGGCCCGCCAGACCGCGGTGCTCACGCTGATGGCGGAGGGCCACGGCAACGCGGTGATCGCCCGCACCCTGTCCTGCTCGGAGCACACGATCAAGAACGTGATCTATGAACTCATGTCCCGCCTCCAGGCCCGCAACCGCGCCCACGCCGTGGCCCGTGCCGTCCGCCACAGCCTCATCTGAGACCGGTCCCGCGCCGAACACGCCTCCGGGACGGGAGCTCGGGGCAAGGCCGTCGCCCATGACGGCACGCCGGGGGCCGGTGCGGCATGAGCGGTGATTTTCGCTATCGGGCGGAACGGATCGCGCTGGGCCTGATGGCCGCGTCCGGTGTCGTGGTGCTGCTCGCGGATCTCTTCGGCTGGCTCGACGCGTTGGCGCCCGGGGGTGCGCTCCCCAAGGTCACGCTGCTCATCCTGAGCACGGTCACGGTGTTCCTCCTGCTGGAGATCGACCGCCTGAGGAAGCTCGACGACGTCCAGGCACAAGTCGGCGCGCTGGACGCGAACATCGAGGCGCACCTCTCCAAGCTGGACATCGACTCGGTCGCGCAGCGGCTCAAGCAGGAGCACTACAGCGGGGTGGTCCGGGTCCACCGGCGCTTCCCCGAGGACGAGTTCACGCGGTACGCGAACGACGCCGTCCAGGAGGTCGTCATCCTGCAGACCTGGATCCCCAATCTGGAGCACATCGAGCCCGCGCTGCGCAAGGCGATCGTCGACCGGCAGGTGCCGGTGCGCATCATGCTGCTGCACCCGTCGTCGCCCGCGGCGGGATTGCGCGACGAGGCGCTGACGGCCGTACGCGATCGCGCCCTCGCGGTGGACGTGAAGGCGAGCGTGGAGCGGTGCCTGGCCGGCCTCGCCGAGCTCTGCCTGGGAATCCGGCCGGAGCGCCGGTCACAGCTGCGGGTGCGCGTGTACAACTCCCTTCCCTCGATCGCCGTGTTCAAGGTCGACGGCCACTTCCTGGTGAGTTCGTTCCTGCACGGGCAGCTCGCCATCGACTCCACCCAGACCGAGATCGACGGCGACGACACCGTCATGGGCGCGGAGGTGCGCAAGGAGCTCGACACCCTGTGGCGCATCGGTCACGACGTGGACCTGGGCGACTGGCGCAACTCCATCGGGAACATCGGCCTGTGAACCGCGGAGGGGTACGAGCCATGGCCATGCACGAGCTGGACGCGTTCGAGGACGCGCTGATCGCGCGGTTCAGGGAGCACCCGGTCCTGGCGAACATCGCGCTGCTGGCGGACGAGGACTTCCGCGCCCTCCTGCTCCAGCGGCGCTTCGCCTCCCTCGCCTTCACCCCGTTCTACGATCTGGCGATCGACCTGCTGCGCGACGGGACGGGCCGGCGGATCGCCCGTGTCCTGCTGCGCGAGGAGTACCCGGGAGGGAACGGGCACACGCCCTCGCACCGCGAGGACATGACGCACGACCTGCGCCGGCTCGGGGTCTCCAGGGACGCCCTGGTCGCATCGAGGCCGACCGCCGCGACGCGGCGCGCCCTCGGCGACGCCTTCGAGCTGATCGCCGAATCCGGCGCCCACGACAACGGCGACCTGCGGCTGCTCACGGTGCTGCGGTTCTGGGGCGAGGTCCTGGTCTCGGTGGAGTACGGACGGCTGTGGGAGCGGATGGGGCCCCGGTTCTCCCCCGCGGGGAAGGACCGCTCGCGCTTCTACCACCCGCACCACGTGCATGACGCGAAGACCCGGCCCCTCGCGGGGGCGACGCCGCTCTCCGGCTCCCACTCCGACCGTCTGGCCGCGCGGGTGGTGGAACTCCTGGCCCGGGAGGAGTCGAGCGACTGCTTCAGGGAGCTGACGGAGCGCTCGCTGCAGCTCAAGACGGCCTTCTACGACCAGTTCCTCCCGGCCCTGGACCGGGCGGGGGCCTGACCGGGACCCCCGCGCGGCCGCCCTTCGCTCAGCCCTCGTCGGGCGCCAGGCGCAGCGAGATGGAGTTGATGCAGTAGCGCTGGTCGGTGGGGGTGGGATAGCCCTCACCCTCGAACACGTGTCCGAGGTGGGAGCCGCACTTCGCGCAGAGGACCTCGGTGCGGACCATGCCGTGCGAGGCGTCCGTCTTCAGCTCGACGGCGTCGGAGTCCTTCGGGTCGTAGAAGGACGGCCAGCCGCAGTGCGACTCGAACTTCTCGGTGGAGCGGAAGAGCTCGGAGCCACAGGCGCGACAGGAGTAGACGCCGGCCGTCTTGGTGTCGGTGTACTCACCGTGGAACGCCGGCTCGGTGCCCGCCAGGCGCAGCACCTGGTACTCGGACGGCGTCAGCTCCGCCTGCCACTGCTCGTCCGTCTTCTCGACCTCGTACGACATGACTCTCCCGCTCCCTCGTTCTCAGTCCGCCAGGCGGGCCAGGATCGCCGGACCCAGGTCCGTGACGTCACCCGCGCCCATGGTGAGAACGAGATCACCGGGCTTCGCCATTCCCGCGATGACGTCGGCGACCTCGGCCTTGTCGTGCTCGGCGGTGACGTCGGCGCCGGCGCTGCGGGCGGCCGCGATGATGATCTCGCTGGTGATGCCGGGGATCGGGTCCTCGCGGGCCGGGTAGATGTCGAGGACCACCGCGGAGTCGGCGAGGGCGAGGGCCTGGCCCATCTCCTTGCCCAGCTCCTGGGTGCGGGAGAAGAGGTGCGGCTGGAAGACGACCAGGATCCGCGAGTCCCCGGCGGCGCCGCGGATGGCCTCCAGGTCGGCGGTCATCTCGGTCGGGTGGTGCGCGTAGGAGTCGATGACCTGCACGCCCGAGGCCTCGCCCTTGAGCTGGAGGCGGCGCTTGACGCCGGTGTACTTGCCGAGGGCGGAGGCCAGGTTGTGCGCCGGGATGCCGAGGGCCACACCGGCGGCGAGGGCGGCGACGGCGTTGTGCGCGTAGTGGCGGCCGGGCACGGAGACGGTGAAGGTGAGCATCCGGCCGTCGATGACCACGGTGACCTCGCTGGTCAGACCGCGCGGGGTGATCTTCGTGATCCGGACGTCGGCGCCCTCCTCCTCGCCGTACGTGACGACGCGCAGGCCCTCCGTGCCGCGGACCCGGGCGGCGATCTCGGCGGCGCCCTCCTGCCCGTGGGCGACGACCAGGGTGCCACCGGGCTCGATCTTGCCGACGAAGGTCTCGAAGGACTCGTAGATCTCGTCCATCGACGCGTAGTTCGCGTGGTGGTCGAGCTCCGCGTTCAAGATGATCGCGACCTGCGGGGTGTACTTGTGGAAGCTGCGGTCGCTCTCGTCCGCCTCCGCCACGAAGACGTCGCCCTCACCGTGGTGGGCGTTGGATCCGGGGGCGTCCAGGTCCCCGCCGATCGCGTACGAGGGGTCCAGGCCCAGCGCCGACAGCGACACCGCCAGCATCGAGGTGGTGGTGGTCTTGCCGTGCGTACCGGCGACGGCGATCGGCCGCAGGCCGTCCATCAGGGCGGCCAGGGCGTCGGAGCGGTGCACGACGGGGACGCCGAGCTCGGCGGCGCGCGCCAGCTCCGGGTTGTCGGCGCGGATGGCGCTGGAGACGACGACGCAGGTGGCGTCGGGGGCGAGGTGCCCGGCCGCGTGCCCGATGTGGACCGTGGCGCCGTGGGCGCGCAGCGCCTGGGCGGTCTCGGAGTCCTTGGCGTCGCTGCCGGCGACCCGCGCGCCGCGCTGGGCGAGGATCTTCGCGATGCCGGACATCCCGGCGCCGCCGATGCCGATGAAGTGCGGGCGTTCCATGGCGTTCGGCAGGCCGGGCGGCGTCATACGGGATCTCCCCAAGGTGCGGGTCGGTACGGAATCAGTACGCGGGACGTGGCAGGGGGCGGTGCCCCCCGGCCGGTACGTCCCGGCGCGTGTGTCGGACGCCAGCCTATTCGTTGTGGGCGAAGAGCTTGAGCACCGGAACCCCGACCTTGTGGCGCGCGCGGGAGGCCCAGTCCCGGTGGAAGAACTCCTCGACGAAGTGCGGGGCGGTCAGGACGATCACCTCGTCGGCGTTCGACTCCTCGACGACGGCCCTGAGCTTGTCGAGCGGGTGGTTCTCGATGATCTGCCCGCTGGCCTTGGCGCCCTTCTTGCGCAGGGCCTCCAGGGAGTGGACGAGTGCCTGCTCGGCCGGGCCGCGGGCGGCGTGGCCCTCCGGTACGTCGGCCTCGCGGAGCGCGTCGGGGATCTCGCCGAGTGCCACGTCGTCGATGGCGCGCAGCAGCCGGTCCTGGTCGCCCCGGGGCTGCATGAGGACGAGGAAGGAGACCGGGTCGTCCCCGTGCAGGCTGGTGACGAAGTCCACGTCGACGCTGGTCAGCGGCTGCTCGATCATCAAAACGCTCGTGAACACGGACGCCCTCTCCTTCATGGGCCAGGGCCGGTCGGCCGGCCCCTGCGGAAACCATCCTGCCCCGCTCACGCGGAACCTTGCGTGGATATATCTGCCCAGGTATGTGCCCACCGGAAGCTAAGCGGAACAACAAATTCCGCTCCTTCTCAGATCCGACGGTAGCTCGTGTAGAGGAACCCGGCCTCCTCCAGTACGGAGGCGGGCGCGAGCCGGTGCGGCACGGCCACCGGGGGCCCTCCGGAGATCCGCTGGGCCCCGCCCGCGGCCAGCATCGGCGAGATCGTCAGGCACAGCTCGTCCAGCGCGTCGGCGGCCACGAACTGCCCCAGCAGCCGGGGACCGCCCTCGGTGAGCTGGCGGCGCAGCCCCCGGTCCGCCAGCTCCCGTACGATCCGGGCCGGATCCACGGCCGCCCCGTCGCCCGCCAGTACGACCTCGGCCCCGGCCGAGGCGGCCGCCGCCACCCGTTCGGCGGGTGCGGCCGCCCCGGTCACCACGAGGGTCGGCACGAGGGGGGAGGTGAACAGGGGCAGCGAGAAATCCAGGTCCAGGCTCGCCGTGACCACCGCGATGGCGGGGGCGGGGCCCTGTCCGGCGGCCGCGCGCCGGGCCGCGAAGGCCTCCCGGGCCCGCGCCGGGCGGTACCCCTCCTGGCGAACCGTTTCGGCGCCGACCACCACCACATCGGCCAGCGCCCGCAGGGTGCCGAAGATCCGCATGTCGGTCTCGCTGGAGATCGGCTGCGAGCGCCCGTCGTGCTGGGCCGCGCCGTCCAGGGTGGAGACCATGTTGGCCCGCAGCCAGTGCCCCTCCGGGCCGAGCGCGGGGTACGCGTACGCCTCCGCCAGCTCGTCCAGCGACCACTCGCGGTCACTGCGGTCCGCGGGGGCCGATGTCGGGTCGGCCGATGTCTGATCGGTCACAGGGAACAGGCGTCGCATCGGTGCAGTGTGCCACGCCCCGTAGAGTTAAGAGCTGTGTCAACATCACTCTCAACCTCCGGATCCACCTACGGGCGACCCCCGATAGCCGGCCCGGCCGAGGCCGGGCCGCAGGCCCTGTGCGCCCGCGAGCCGCGGGTGCCCGCCGAGCGGCTGGTGGCCGAGATGGTGCCGCCTCCGCGTTTCGACTCGGTGCGCTTCGACACGTACGACCCCGACCCCGGTCAGCCGAGCCAGACCGAGGCCGTCACCGTGCTCAGCGGCTTCGCCGCCGGGCTGGGCGGGGCCCACGCGAGCGGCGGCGCAAAGCGCCGCTGGTTCGCGAAGAAGGCCCCGGTCGCCACCGGCCCGCGCGGGGTCTACCTCGACGGCGGCTACGGAGTCGGCAAGACCCACCTGCTGGCCTCCCTCTGGCACGCCACCCCGGCCGAGCCCGCGCTCAAGGCCTTCGGCACCTTCGTGGAACTGACCAACCTGGTCGGGGCACTGGGCTTCCAGCAGACGGTCCAGACGCTGGGCGGCCACCGCCTCCTGTGCATCGACGAGTTCGAGCTGGACGACCCCGGCGACACCGTCCTCGTCTCCTCGCTGCTGAGCAGGCTGGTCGAGCAGGGCGTGGCGCTGGCCGCCACCTCCAACACCCTGCCCGGCAAGCTCGGCGAGGGCCGGTTCGCCGCCGCGGACTTCCTGCGGGAGATCCAGGGGCTCTCGGCGCACTTCCGCCCGCTGCGCATCGACGGCCAGGACTACCGCCACCGCGGGCTGCCGCAGGCCCCGGCCCCGTTCTCGGACGAGCAGGTCACGAAGGCCGCGTACGCGACCGAGGGCGCGAGCCTGGACGACTTCCCGGGGCTGCTGGAGCACCTGGCCAAGGTCCACCCCAGCCGGTACGGCGCCCTCACGGACGGCGTGGCGGCGGTCTGCCTGACCGACGTCGGCCCGGTGCCGGACCAGTCGACGGCGCTGCGCCTCGTGGTCCTCGCCGACCGCCTGTACGACCGGGAGATACCGGTCCTGGCGTCCGGCGTCCCCTTCGACGGGCTCTTCAGTGAAGAAATGCTGAACGGCGGCTACCGCAAGAAGTACTTCCGGGCCATCTCAAGGCTCACCGCACTGGCGCGCGACGCGAAACCCCTGGTGTCCCAGTAGGTTTGGGGACGCCGGCCCGACCCGTCACCGGGGCGGTCCGGCAGTTCCCCACATCTTCCGAAGGGATCCACCATGGCCACCACGCGTACCGCGCACACCAACTGGGAAGGCAACCTGCTCAAGGGTGCCGGTGTCGTCACCCTCGACTCCTCGGGTCAGGGTTCGTTCGACGTCTCCTGGCCCTCGCGCGCCGAGGCCGCGAACGGCAAGACCAGCCCGGAAGAGCTGATCGCCGCCGCGCACTCCAGCTGCTACTCGATGGCCCTCTCGCACGGCCTCGACGGGGCCGGCACCCCTCCCACCCGGGTGGAGACCAAGGCCGACGTGACCTTCCAGCCGGGCGAGGGCATCACCGGCATCCACCTGTCGGTGCGCGCCGAGGTTCCCGGCCTGGACGCGGAGGGCTTCGCCGCCGCCGCCGAGGACGCCAAGAAGAACTGCCCGGTCAGCCAGGCGCTGACCGGCACGACGATCACCCTGAGCGCGGAGCTGATCTAGCGGTCCGGCGACCCGGCGCGTCCGAGGCGGGGGGGTAGGGGCTCGTGGTACCACGGGCCCGTCACCCCCCTCGCCCCGGGAGCCGCCGATGTCTCTCACCCGCCGCACCCTGCTCGCCTCGATCGCCTTCAGCGGAGCCCTCGGCTCCGTCTTCGCCGGCAGCTCCCGCGCCGTCCCGCTGCCGCGGCAGGGGTACGGCCCGCTGGTGCCCGACCCCCGCAAGCTGCTCGACCTGCCCGCCGGGTTCCGCTACCGCGTGCTCTCCCGCGCCGGCGACCCCCTGCGCTCCGGCGAAGGCCCCGTACCGGCCAACTGTGACGGCATGGCCGCCTTCGACGCCGGCTCCGGCCGCGTCCGCCTCGTCCGCAACCACGAGAACCGCACCACCGCCGCCCTGCGCGTCCCCGCCGTCGAGGGCCTCACGTACGACCCCCACGCCCTCGGCGGCTGCACCGTCCTGGAGCTCGACCGGGACGGTACCGTCACCGCCGAGCGCGTCGCCCTCGCCGGCACCGCCGTCAACTGCGCGGGCGGCCGGACCCCCTGGAACACCTGGCTCAGCTGCGAGGAGACCGAGGACCGCGCCGGGACCTCCGGCTACACCGAGGACCACGGCTACGTCTTCGAGGTCGATCCCGCCGACCCGTACCGCTGCGGAGCCGTCCCGCTCACCGCGATGGGCCGCTTCGCGCACGAGGCCGTCGCCGTCGACCCGTACCGCGGGACCGTCTACGAGACCGAGGACGCCTTCATCCGGCCCTTCGGTCTCTTCTACCGCTTCCTGCCCGCGCGGCCTCTCGCCGGCCCCGGCTCCCTGCGGGCCGGCGGCACCCTCCACGCCATGCGCGTCCCGGGGCTGGCCGACCTCTCCGTCGTGGCCGAGCCCGGCGCCGAGTTCCCGGTCGAGTGGGTCCCCGTGCCGGACCCCTCGGCGGCGCGGACCCCCATCCGGTTGCAGGACTTCGGTCCGGGCGGGATCACCCACGCGCAGAAACTGGAGGGCTGTTACTGGGGCGACGGAGGCGTCCACTTCGTCTCCAGCTACGCCCGCCGCCTCGAAGGGGCGCCCGCCGACCATCACGGCCAGGTCTGGTTCCACGACCCGCGGCGCTCCACGATCCGGCTGGACGTGCTCTTCGGTCCGGCGACCGACATCCAGTTGCCCGGGGACTCCCCCGACAACATCTGCCTGGCCCCGGACGGCGGCCTGATGGTGTGCGAGGACGGCGGCGGGGCGCAGTACGTCTTCGGCCTCACGCCGGGCGGCGAGGTCTACCCGATGGCCCGGGGCGCCGAGGACATCGGCCGGCCCGGGACGCCGGAGTGGGGCGAGTTCGCCGGGGTCACCTTCTCCCCCGACGGGCGGACGATGTACGTCAACGCCTACGCCCCGGGGACCACCTTCGCCGTGACGGGGCCCTGGCACTGACCTGCCGGCCCCGCCGCCCGGCCGCCGCGCCCTCGCGACCCCGTCCGTTCTGATGGATCATCGGAGGAATCGACCGGATCGGGGTAGGTGGCTGTGACCAAGGAGAGCAAGAAGGCCGACGAGGGCAAGAAGAGCGGCACGAAGAGCGGCAAGAAGTCCGGCCGGAAGAACAAGGACGCCGAGGACGCCCCCCTGCGCCCGTTGCTCCGCGCGCCGGTCGGCGAGCGCCTCGACCTCGGCGCCTTCGATCCCGCCTCGACCCCCGGCGGCCCGGCCGGCAAGGCCGCGGGCCTCGCCGCCACCGCCGCGCTGGCCGGGCCACTCGCCGCCCTCCAGGAGCGGCTGTACGCGGCGAGCACCGCGGGCGACCGCCGCCGGGTCCTGCTCGTCCTCCAGGGCACGGACACCAGCGGCAAGGGCGGCACGGTGAAACACGTGATCGGCCTCCTCAACCCAGCCGGCTGCCGGGTCAGGTCCTTCAAGACGCCCACGCAGGAGGAGCGCGAGCACCCCTTCCTCTGGCGCATCAGGAAGGCCCTCCCCCCGGCGGGCGAGATCGGCATCTTCGACCGCTCGCACTACGAGGACGTCCTCATCGCCCGTGTCCGCGAGCTGGTGTCGCGCAGTCAGCTGAACCGCCGCTACGCCCAGATCAACCGGTTCGAGCAGTCCCTCGCGGACGACGGCGTCACGCTGGTCAAGGTCTTCCTCCACATCGGCTACGAGGAGCAGCGCGAGCGGCTGCTGGAACGGCTGGACAACCCCGACAAGCACTGGAAGTTCAGCCCGGGCGACATCGAGGACCGCGTCCTGTGGCCCGAGTACCAGCACGCGTACGAGCTGGCCCTGCAGCGCTGCTCCACCGACGCCGCGCCCTGGTACGTGGTCCCGGCGAACCGGAAGTGGTACCGCAACTGGGCGATCTGCAAGCTGCTGCTGGAGCATCTGGAGGAGCTGGATCCGCGCTATCCGCAGGCCGGTTTCGACGTGGAGGAGAGCCGGAAGCGACTGCTGGAGACCTGATGCCCGTCACACGGGCGGGCGATTCGTATGCCTGCCCCGGCGCCGCTGCGATCTGCTTGGCAGATGGTCATATATTTTGCGTCCGTGACCCTTTCTGTGCGCAATGTGGTGGTCGCGGCCGCCCTCAGTGCCGCTCTCTGCACCGCCCTCACCGGATGCGGAGGCGGTAGCGGCAGCTCCGCATCCGGCCCCGGCCACCAGGCCGCCCGCATGGGCACCCCCGGGGCCTCCGCTCCGCCCTCCGCCACGGCTTCGGCCGGCGCGCCGCAGGCCACCGGCTCCTCCCCGGCCGCCGCCCCGCCGCCCGCCAAGGCCCCGACCCTGGCCCCCGGGCCGAACGGCCTGACCCCCGTCTTCGAGCGGGCGAAGCAGCAGACCGACAAGACCGTCGCGCTGACCTTCGACGCCGACATGACCTCCGACCAGGGGCAGCGCGCCGCGGACGGGGAGCACTTCGACAACCCGCAGCTCATCTCGACCCTGCGCACGCTGAAGGTGCCCTCGACGATCTTCATGACCGGCCGCTGGGCCGAGCAGTACCCGGACCAGGCCAAGGCCATCGGCACCGACCCGAACTTCGAGATCGCGAACCACTCGTACAGCCACCACGCCTTCACCTCGCCCTGCTACGGGCTCCCCGCGCTCGACGCGGCCGCCGCCCGGGCCGATGTGGACCGGGCCTTCGCCGCCTTCCGCACGGCGGGTGCGCTCAACACGGTCCCGTACTTCCGCTTCCCCGGCGGCTGCTACGACGACCAGGCGCTGCGGGCCGTCTCCACGGCCAAGGTCACGCCCGTCCAGTGGGACGTGGTCAGCGGGGACGCCTTCGCCAAGGACCCGGACGCGGTGGCCGAGCAGGTGCTCACCGGTGTGAAGCCCGGCTCGGTGGTGGTCATGCACTGCACGCGCAGCGCCGCCCCCGTCACCGAGGAGGCCATCCACAAGATCGTCCCGGAGCTGCGCAAGCGCGGCTACCGCTTCGTGAAGGTCTCCGAGCTGATCGGGAAGTAGCCCACCGGGAAGCGGGCGCGGTGGCGGCGCCGTGGCGGCGCGGCCTCAGCCGGAACAGGCCGAGCGCTGCGCGTCCTGCCACTCGCACACCGGGCACAGCACCCGGCCCGGGGTCGCGACCCCGTACTCGGTGGGCTTGCCGCACTCCACGCAGTCCGCGTACGGCGGCCCGGGCACCCTCCCGGCGGGCGCCGCCGGGGCGGTGCAGTACGACTCGGTCCCGGTCGGCGCGTCCACTTCCTCCATGCCCGCGAGCGTACTCGGCTCCGCCGCGCAGTCGGGTCTCAGTGCGCGGCCGCCGCCTCGGTGACCTCGCTGGGCCGGACGATGACGAAGCCCTCGCCGCGCAGCATCAGCTGCACGGCCTCGCCGGAGCCGCCGCGGATCATCGAGCCGACGGACTGGGAGCGGTGCAGGCCCGTCTCCAGCCGGGCGCTCCAGCCGACCACCGCGTCGGTGTCCACGTACACCGGGTTCTGCGCGGTGACCGGAATGATGATCGGGTGGCCGTCGCAGATCACGGCGAGCTTGCCGGTACCGGTGAAGAGGCTGTTGAAGAGGCCGCCACCGGTCATACCGGCGCCCTTCAGCATCTTTATCTCGTAGGAGAGCGTCGGGTCGAAACAGAGCACGTTGCGCCCGTTGATGGTCAGCGCGTCGCCCGGCTCGAAGTCGATGATGAAGCAGTTGCCCGCCTGGTGCGCGAACCAGGCCTCGCCCTGCCCGCGTACGGACATCAGCGCGAGGCCCTCGCCGGTGACGGCGCGCTTGAGCATGCCGCCTATGCCCTGGCCCTTGCGCTCGAACTGGAGGTTTCCGCGGAAGGCGACCATCGAGCCCTGCCGGGCGAGCATTTCACCGTTGACGGTGTACTTCACGGACTTGGCGTTCTGGAGGGTCATGCCGGGGGCGGCAGCGGGCTGGGCGAGGTTCTCGGACGCAAAAAGGTCGCTCTTCATGCGCTCGATCTTCGCCCGGCCGGGGCCCCCGCAGCATCATCCTGAAGGGGGAGCCTGGCATCCTTGGCGGGATGAGCAGCCAGCACCAGAACCACACTCCAGAGGTACCGGCGGTGGGGGCGGACAGCCCCTTCCGGCAGGAGCACGCCGTCCGCGACGAGGCACCGCAGTTCGTCCTGCCCCTGGTCGTGCGGATCGAGAAGGCCGAACCTCCCGCCCGGACCGACGCGCTGGAGACGGCGGCCCGCGCCGTGCTGGTCCTGCTGACCGACGAGCGGGCCCACGGCGAGGGCGAGTGGGCCGAGGCGGTACGCGACTGGCAGGACGCACGCATCCGGAAGGTGGTGCGGCGGGCGCGCGGGGCGGAGTGGCGCAAGGCCGGGACCCTGCCCGGTGTCACGGTGCACGGTGACATGGCCGAGGTACGGGTCTTCCCGCCGGTGCCGTTGGACGGCTGGCCCAAGGAGCTCGCGAAGCTCCAGGTCTCGGGGACCGACCTGGACGACCCGGAGCCGGTCGCACCGGCCGCGCCCGGGACCGCGGTGCTGTGGCTCAACCCGGAGCTGGAGATGTCCGCCGGCAAGGCGATGGCCCAGGCCGGGCACGCGGCGCAGCTGGCGTGGTGGGAGCTGACCGGCGCCGAGCGCACCGCCTGGCAGGACTGCGGCTTCCGGCTGGCCGTACGGACGGCCCCGCGCGAGCGGTGGGCGGAGCTGAGCGGCAGCGGTCTGCCGGTGGTCCGGGACGCCGGGTTCACGGAGATCGCGCCCGGCTCGGCGACGGTGGTCGCGGACCATCCGGCGCTGCGGACCCGGCTCGCCGGGGGCGTCTCGCCCTGAACCCGCCCGTTCCGAGGGCGCCGGCCCGCAACCTCAAATGTTGCTCTGAACGTCCCTGTCCGCGGTTGGCCCGACTCCGTCGGGGCCATCACATCGGCACACGACCGTCGAGAGGGGGCGAGGGGACATGAACACCATGGCGCACCTGGGGGTGGGCATCGGATGGCGGCCGGAGATCGCTGACGCGGTGGAGCGGCTGCCGGGGCTGGACTGGGTCGAGGTGGTGGCCGAGAACATCTGTTCCGGCCACCTGCCCGCCTCGCTGCTGCGGCTGCGCGAGCGCGGGGTGCGCGTCGTACCGCACGGGGTCTCGCTGGGCCTCGGCGGCGCCGAGCGGCCCGACGCCGCGAAGCTGGCCGCGCTCGGGGAGCGGGCCCTCGCGCTGGGGGCGCCGCTCGTCACGGAGCACATCGCGTTCGTACGGACGTCCTCGCCGGCGCTGGAGGCCGGGCACCTGCTGCCGGTGCGCCGGACGCGGGACGCGCTGGACGTGCTGTGCGAGAACGTCCGGATCGCGCAGGAGGCCCTGCCGGTGCCGCTGGCGCTGGAGAACATCGCCGCGCTGGTCTCGTGGCCCGGGGAGGAGCTGACGGAGGGACGGTTCCTGACGGAGCTGGTGGAGCGTACGGGGGTCCGGCTGCTGATCGACGTCGCCAACCTGCACACGAACCGGGTGAACCGGGGCGAGGACCCGTTCGCCGTGCTGGACGCGATCCCGCTGGAGGCGCTCGCGTACGTGCACGTCGCCGGGGGCGTGGAGCGGGACGGGGTGTGGCACGACACGCATGCGCATCCGGTGCCCGCGGTGGTGCTGGACGTCCTGGCGGAGCTGCGCAAGCGGGTCGCCCCGGCGGGCGTGCTGCTGGAGCGGGACGACGATTTCCCCGCGGAGGCGGAGCTGGCCGGGGAACTCGCCGCCATCCGTGGGGTGGTGGGCCCGGTGAGCCCGGTGGACCCGGTGGACCCGGTGGACCCGGCTGAGCACTCCCCCGCCCGCTCCTGCGCCGTGCCCCGGGGCTCCGCCCCGGGCGCCTCGCCGCTCACGCCGGCGGGGACGCGGAAGCGGGCCCGCGTCGGGGAGGAGCAGGGTGCGCTGCTCGCCGCGCTCGTCGCGGGGGCGCAGGCGCCCGAGGGGTTCGACCGGGAGCGGGTACGGGTGCAGGCGCGGGCGCTGGCCGCCAAGCGGGCCGGGGTCGTCGCGAAGCTGGCGCCCGAGCTGCCCGGGATCCTGGGTGGTGAGGCCCCGTACCGCGAGGCCTTCGTCGGGTACGCCCGCAGCCGGCCCATGACCGCCGGATACCGGCGCGACGCCCTCGACTTCGCCGAGCACCTGCTGATCCGGGACCTGCCCGCCGACCCCGCCGCGCGGCGCCGGCTGACCTCCTGGTGGCGGGACCGGGTCGGGGCGCGGCCGCCGCGCCGGATCGTGCGCTGGGCCCGGGCCCTCGTGGGGCGTGCGGCATGAACGTTCTCGCCCTCGCGATCTGGATCGCCGTCGTCGTCTCCACCCTCCTGCTGGTCCGCGGCGTACGGCGCTCCCGGCCGCGCCCGGCCGGCCCCGCGCCGCGCCTGCACGATCTGTCCGAGGCCGCCTTCATGGCCGGCGGCCCCGGCGCGGTCGTGGACAGCGCGCTCGTCTCGCTGCTCGGGGACGGCCGGCTGGTGGTCGGCGGTCCGGGGATCGTCGCGCTGCGGCCCGGAGCCCGGGCCGGCGACATCGCCGAACGGGCCGTGTTCGAGGCCCTGCGCCGGGCACCGTCCGGCTGGCTCTACCAGGTGCGGTACGCCGCCATGCTCGACCCCGCCGTCCAGGAGACCGGCGACGCGCTCGCCGCCCGCGGGCTGCTCGCGGTGCCCGGCTCCGGGCGGAAGTGGCGGCGCTGGGCGCTGGCCCAGGTCGTGGTCTGCGCGGTGTGGGTGGTGGTCTCGCTGCCGCTCACGTTCGTGGCGCTGGCGCTCGATCCCGGTCCCCAGGTGCCGTTCGTCTTCAAGGTGCTCCCGGCGCTGGCGGGCGGGATCGTCCTGGGATGCGTCCTCGCCGCCAAGGCCCGGCAGCGGCTCGCCCCGGCGGGGCAGGCCGCGCTGCGCGAGATCCGCACGCACTACGTGAACGACCGGACCCCGCACGTGCAGACGGCCCTGTACGGGCTCAGGGGGCTGCGGGATCCGCACCTGCGGGAGCAGCTGGTACCGGCCGCGCGGAGCACCGGGCTGGCGGCGGCGCAGGCACGGGGCGCCCGGCGCGGCTCCCCCTCGTCCTCCTCGTCTTCGTCCTCCTCGTCCTCGGGTGACCACTGCGGGTCTTCCGCGGCGGTCCTGCCCGTCGTATGGTGCGCGAGCAGTGACGGCGGCTCCTCCTCCAGCAGCTGTGGGAGCAGCGGTTCCGGCTGCTCCGGCGGTTCCGGTGGTTCGGGTTGTTCCAGCGGATCGAGTTGTTCCAGCGGTTCCAGTTGCTCCAGTGGTTCCAGTTGCTCCAGCAGCAGTTCGAGTTGCGGCAGTTCGTCCGGTTCGAGCTGCGGCAGCAGTTCCTGACCGGGCACTTCTCCACCTCGTGGGAGTCAGCCATGTTCTGGGTCCTGCTCCTCCTGACGGCCTGGGCGGGGGTGCTGGCGTCGTGCGCCCTCCTGCTGAGGGCCGCCGTCGTGGCCTCGGTGCCGGCGCCCGCTCCGCCCGACGGCGGTGCGGGCGCCGGACACCGCCCTGACGAACTGAACCTGTACGAGGCCGCCTACCTCGCCGGCGGCCCCCGGCGGGTCGCCGAGCTGACGCTGCTCTCCATGCAGCGGGGCAGCCGGCTGCTGCTGGCCCACACGGGCTGGGCGACCGTCGTCGACCCGTTGGGGCGGGATCCGCACGAGCGGTCGGTGCTCGGCGCGTTCGGGCCGGACGGGCAGGCTCCGGTGGTCGCCGTACGCGGCGCGGCGGCCCGGGACGAGGCCGTACGGATCCTCGCGGACCGGCTGGACGCGGCGGGCCTGGCGCTGCCGGCCGCCGCCCGCAGCGCCGTGGCCGGCGGGGTCCGGGCAGTGCGGCGGGCGGCCGCGATGGTGGCGGCGACGGCGACGGCCGCGCTGTGCCTTCCGGCGGACGGGACCACCTGGGCCGTGATCCTGAGCTGGTTCTCGATGCCGCTGCTGCTCACGCTGGGGTGCCTGGCCATCGCCCGCTTCGAGACCTACCCGTACTCCGCGTGGGCCTCCCCGGCCGGGCAGCGGCTGCTCGTCGCGCTGGACCGGGAGCAGGGCGAGGGGGACTCCCTGACGGCGGTGGCGCTGCGCGGGGTCCGCGTGCTGACGGATCCCGCCCTCCGGGCGGCACTGGCCTAGGCAACGGGGGGATTGCTCCCGACACCGGGCGGCGGTCCTGTACAAGAACCCCGTTCAGCGCATCTGATCGCTTCATCCGAAGAGATGAAGGCGGTCCGTGATGCTGACTCCGCTCGCCCGCTGCGGAGTCGCCGCGGCGGTCCTCTCCCTCACCCTGTGCATCCCGTCCCCCCACGCCCACGCCCACTCCACCGCGGCCAGTACGGCCGCCGCGGACGCGGGGGCCGAACTCGTGGCGGCCCGTGCGGCGAAGGCGGCCGGAGCCCGTCCGAGCGGCGCGCTGGACTTCCGGGCCTGCCCCGCCGTCGAGGAGCTGCCCTCGTCCGTGCGGTGCGCGACCCTGCGGGTGCCGCTCGACTACGCGCGGCCCGACGGTCCCCGGATCTCGCTCACCGTCAGCCGGGTCGCCGCGACCCGGCGCGGAGGGGCCGCACGGCAGGGCGCTCTCGTCTACAACCCCGGCGGCCCCGGCGCCTCCGGGATGTTCTTCCCGCTCGTCGCCGACCTCCCCGAGTGGCAGCGGATCGGCGCCGCGTACGACCTCGTCGGCTACGCCCCGCGCGGAGTCGGCCGTTCCGCCCCGCTGTCCTGCGAGGACCCCGCCGTCCGGGCGAAGGGACCGACCCAGGTCCCGGCCGAGCCCTCGGCCGCGTACAAGCAGCAGCGCGTCGCCGGGGCCCGGGAGTACGCCCGCGGCTGCGCGCAGCGGGCCGGCGCGGCGCTGGCGTACTACACGACCCTCGACAACGTCCGCGACCTGCACGTACTGCGCGCCGCGCTCGGCGAGGAGAAGCTGACCTTCTTCGGCGCCTCGTACGGCACCTACCTGGGCGCCGTCTACGCCACCGTCCACCCCGGCCGGGTCCGCCGGATGGTCCTCGACTCCGCGGTCGACCCCGACCCGCGCCGCATCTGGTACGTCAACAACCTCGGCCAGGCCGCGGGGTTCGAGCGGCGCTGGTACGACTTCCGCGCCTGGGCCGCCCGTCACCACGCCGCGTACCGCCTCGGCACCACCCCGGAGGCGGTGCAGGCGAGTTACGAGCGCGTCCGGGAGGCGGTGGCCCGCACTCCTGCGGGCGGGGCGGTGGGGACCGGCGAGCTCCAGGCCGCCTTCCTCCAGGCGGCGTACTACGACGACGTCTGGCCGGAGCGGGCGGCCGCGCTCAGCGCGTTCCTGGCCGGTGATGCGGGCCCGCTGGCCGAACAGGCCCGCCCGGACCCGGAGTCGGCGGCCTCGCGCGAGAACGCGCGGGCGGTGTACACGGCGGTGCTGTGCAACGACGCCGCCTGGCCCGCCGAGTGGGAGACCTGGGACCGCGACAACACCGAACTGGCCCGCCGGGCACCCTTCGAGACCTGGGCCAACGCCTTCCTGAACCTGCCGTGCGCGTATTGGCCCGTCCACGGACGGCAGCAGCCGGTGGCGGTCGGCGCGCGGCCGGCCCCGGTCGGCGCGGGAGCGGCGGCGCTCCCCCGCACGCTGATCGTCGCGGCGGAACGGGACGGGGCCACCCCGTACCCGGGTGCGCTGGAGCTGCAGCGCCGGCTCGGCGCCGAGGCGGCGCTGGTCACGGAGAAGGGGGCGGGTGCCCACGGAGTGGTCGGCGGACGCAATGACTGCGTGGACCGTCACGTGGAGCGGTACTTGTTGACGGGTGACACCTCAGGGTGGCGTGTCACGTGTGCGCCGCATCCGGAGCCCGCACCGGTGTCGCTGGACGACCGGGCAGCAAGAGGCACCGGGAAGGTACCCAGGGCTCTGCTGCCGCCTGTCGTCTGAACTTCCGGGCGGGATCTCCGGCTGCGCCGTTTCGGGGGTCAGGCCGTCATCCGGACCAGCCTCCCGATCCACCGGAGGCCGCCCCCCAGTCAAGAGGGCGTCTTCCGGTTCCTTCCCCCCAGGGGAGGTATCAGGCGAGTCCGGCCACCAGATCGGCGACGGACTTGCGGCGCCCGGTGTAGAAGGGCACCTCTTCACGGACGTGCATACGGGCCTCGGAGGCGCGCAGGTGACGCATGAGGTCGACGATGCGGTACAGCTCGTCGGCCTCGAAGGCCAGCATCCACTCGTAGTCGCCCAGCGAGAAGGACGCGACGGTGTTGGCACGGACGTCCGGGTAGCCGCGGGCCATCTTGCCGTGGTCGGCGAGCATGCGGCGGCGGTCCTCGTCGGGCAGCAGGTACCAGTCGTACGAGCGCACGAAGGGGTAGACGCTGACGTAGTCGCGGGCGACCTCGTCGGCCAGGAAGGCCGGGATGTGCGACTTGTTGAACTCGGCCGGACGGTGCAGGGCCATGTTCGACCACACCGGCTCCAGCACGCGGCCGAGCTTGGTGCGGCGGAACAGGTTGTACGCGGTCTGCAGCTCGTCCGAGGTCTCGGCGTGCCACCAGATCATGATGTCCGCGTCGGCGCGCAGGCCGGAGACGTCATAGGTGCCGCGGACGGTGATGTCCTTGGCGGCCAGCTGGTCGAACAGCTCCTGGACCTCGTCGGCGTAGCCGGCGCGGTCAGCGTCAAGACTGGGGAGAACGTCCTTCAGCTTGAAGACGGACCACAGGGTGTAGCGGATGACCTCGTTGAGGTCCTTCGCCTTCTTCCCCGCGTTGGGAATCTTCTCTGGTGCAGTCATGTGTCCATTGTCCCGTGTGCTGATCAGTGGTCGGTGCCAGGGGTGCCTTACGCGGAAATCGCGGCAAACGTGGCCTTCACCACGTCGGCGGCCCTTCCGGCGCTCGCGATGCAGGCCGGGATCCCCACGCCGTCGTACAGCGCCCCGCACACCGCGAGGCCGGGCAGGGCCGCGACGGCGGAGCGGATCCGCTCGACCCGGGCCAGGTGGCCGACCGGGTACTGGGGCAGTCCGCCGTCCCAGCGGGTGACGGTGGCGGCGACCGGCCGGGCCGCGAGGCCCACGGCCTCGCCGAGGTCGCGCAGCGAGACGTCGACCAGCTCGGAGTCCTCGCGTCCCAGGTCCCCCTCGTCGCCGTACCGGCCGACCGAGGTGCGCAGCAGGAAGAGCCCGGGATCGGCCCCGGCCCAGGCCCACTTGTTGCTGGAGAAGGTGGAGGCCTTGATGGTCCGCCCGTCCACGGGCGGTACGAGGAATCCGCTGGCCCCGCCGTCCGTGATCGCGGCGGGCAGCTCGGAGCGGCGGAAGGCCATCGTCACCAGGGCCATGGAGGCGTACTCGACGGTCCGCAGCTCGGTGGCCGCGGCCGGCGCGAGCCCGTCCAGCAGCCGGGCGGCGGGCCCGGCCGGGACGGCCAGGACCACGGCGTCGGCGTCGATCGCCTCGCCGTCGGTGACGACCTTCCAGCCCCCGTCCGTACCGACGAGCTCGCGCACCGGGGTACCGGTGGCGATCCGCGCCCCGGCCGCCCGGCAGGCCTCGGCCACGGCCTGCGGGAGCCGGCCGATGCCGCCGTCGATGCCGGAGAAGACGGGCCGGCCGGCCTGCCCGGCCTGTTGCGCGGCCGCCCGGTCCTGGAGTTCGCGTACGCCCTCGCCCAGCGAGGCGTGCGTACGGGCGGCCTCGAAGAGCTGCGGGACGGCGGCGCGCATGGAGATGCGGTAGGCGTTGCCGGCGTAGACCCCGCCGAGGAGGGGCTCCACCAGGCGGTCGACGACCTCGTGGCCGAGGCGGGCGGCCACGTACTCGCCGACCGCGACGTCCTCGCCGATCTCGGTGGGCGCCAGCTCGCGTTCGGCCTCGATGCGGGCCAGTCCCTCGGCGGAGAGCACCCCGGAGGCGGCCAGTGGGGCCAGGTCGCCGGGGACGCCCATGACATGGCCGCGCGGCATGGGCCGCAGCGCGCCGCGGGTCCACAGGTGGGCGGTGGCGGTGGCGGGCGGCTGGAGGGCCTCGCCGAGGCCCACGGCCCGGGCCAGCTCCAGGGCCTCGGGGCGGCGGGCGAGCACGGATTCGGCGCCGAGGTCGACGGGGGCGCCGGCGAGTTCGCCGGCGAGCAGCTTGCCGCCGAGGCGCGGGCCGGCCTCCAGGAGCGTGACGCGCAGGCCGTCGGCGAGCAGCCGGTGGGCCGCCGCGAGACCGGCGATGCCGCCGCCGATGACGACCGCGTGGCGGGCCGGGGCGCCTTCGCCGGTGGCGGCGGCAGGGCCGTCCGTACGCATGTCCGCTTCGTGCATGGACACATCGTCTCAGACCGTGCTGCGGACGATCACCGAGGCCGGACCGTGACCGCATCGGGATCAGCCCGGAACCGCCGGAGCGAAACCCGCGGCGGGACCCTTTGCGTCTCACCGGCGACATCAGCCGACCCTCGGGGGGACCACCGATGCGCACCATCCTCAGCACCAGAGGCACCGCGGTACGCCGCCGCGGCGCCGCCGCTGTGGCCGGGCTTTCCCTGGCCGGGGCGCTCGCGCTCACCGGGTGCTCCGCCGGCCAGGACGCGGCGGGCTCCGCCTCCGCCGACAAGGCCGCGGTCCGCGCCCCGGAAGGGGCGGCCCCGGGCAAGCCGGGAGCCGCCGCGGCTCCCCCGGCGGCCGCCGGGTCCGCGGGCTCCGACGCGGCCAAGAACGGGCAGCAGCCGGCCGCCGTACGCCCGCACGTCATCCGTACGGCCACGCTCGCCCTGGAGACGGCGGACGCGCAGAAGGCCCTGGCCGCGGCCCGTACGGCGGCGGAGGGCGCGGGCGGGTACGTGGGCAACGAGTCGACCCGGCGCGGCACGGACGGCCGGATGACCTCGACGCTGACCCTGCGCGTGCCGGGCGAGCGCTTCGACGCGGTGCTCGGCGCCATGGAGGGCAGCGGCAGGCTGCTGAACCGCAAGGTCGAGGCGCAGGACGTGACGGAGAAGGTCGCCGACGTCGACAGCCGGGTCAAATCGCAGCAGGCGAGCGTGGCCCGGGTGCGGGACATGATGGACAAGGCCACGGCCCTCGCCGACGTGGTGATGCTGGAGAGCGAGCTGAGCAAGCGCCAGTCGGACCTGGAGTCGCTGCTCGCGCAGCAGACGGCCCTGAAGGACCAGACCTCGATGGGCACGATCACGATGGAGGTCTCGGAGCCGGCCCCGAAGGCGGAGAAGAAGAAGGACGAGGAGCCCTCCTTCACGGCCGCCCTGGGCAAGGGCTGGAACGCCTTCACGACGATCCTGCGCTACCTCGCCCTGGCGGTCGCCGTCGTGCTCCCGTTCGCGGTGACGGCCGCACTGGTGCTGGTGGCCCTGCGCGTGTACCGGCGGCTGCGCCCGGCGAAGCCGAAGACGGGCCTGACCCCGAAGACGATCCCGGCGGCCCGGCCCGCTGACCCGACGGAAACCGCGGGGGTCTCCGACTGAACAGGCCTTCCGCCCGTAGCGTGTTCTCCACGAGACGGCTGTGCGCGTGCGCGCGGAGCACGCAGAACGGGGCGGACGATGGCGACGGAACGACTGGTGGTGGTCGGTGGTGACGCGGCGGGGATGTCCGCCGCGTCCCAGGCCCGGCGGCTCAAGGGCCCGGCGGAGCTGGAGATCACGGCCTTCGAGCGCGGGCACTTCACCTCGTACTCCGCGTGCGGGATCCCGTACTGGATCGGCGGCCAGGTCCCCGGCCGGGACGACCTGATCGCCCGTACGCCCGAGGAGCACCGCGCCCGGGACATCGACCTGCGCATGCGCACGGAGGTGGTCGAGCTCGATGTCCCCGGGGGCCGGGTCCGCACCCGCGATCTGGATTCCGGATCCGAGGCCTGGACGGGCTACGACAAGCTCGTCCTGGCCACGGGCGCCCGGCCCGTCCGGCCCCGGCTGCCCGGGATCGGCGCGCACGGGGTGCACGGCGTCCAGACCCTGGACGACGGCCAGCGCCTCATGGACACGCTGGAGCGGACGGAGGCCGCGCAGGGCCGCACGGCGGTCGTCGTCGGCGCCGGCTACATCGGCGTGGAGATGGCGGAGGCGCTGGTCGGGCGCGGGTACGAGGTCACGGCCTTGCACCGCGGACCGCAGCCGATGGCCACGCTGGACCCGGACATGGGCGCCCTCGTGCACACCGCGATGAACCGGATGGGGATCCGCACGGTGTCCGGGGCGGAGGTCACGAAGATCCTCACGGACGACCGGGGCGCGGTGCGCGCGGTGGCCACGGCGGCGGGCGACGAGTACCCGGCGGACGTGGTGGTGCTCGGCATCGGCGTCGAGCCCCGTACGGCGCTGGCGCGCGCGGCGGGGCTGCCGCTGGGCGGGTCCGGCGGCATCCTGACGGACCTGTCGATGCGGGTGCGGGGCCACGAGAACATCTGGTCGGGCGGCGACTGCGTCGAGGTCCTGGACCTGGTGGCGGGGTGCATGCGGCACATCCCGCTGGGCACGCACGCCAACAAGCACGGCCAGGTGATCGGTTCGGGCGTGGGCGGCGGCTACGCCACCTTCCCCGGGGTGGTGGGCACGGCGGTGAGCAAGGTCTGCGACCTGGAGATCGCCCGTACGGGCCTGCGCGAGAAGGACGCCCTGGCGGCGGGGCTGCGCTTCGTGACGGCAACGATCACCTCGACGACGACGGCGGGCTACTACCCGACGGCCACGGAGATGACGGTGAAGATGCTCGCGGAACTCCGCACGGGCCGCCTGCTCGGAGTCCAGATCGTCGGCGGCGCCGGCTCCGCGAAGCGGGTGGACATCGCGGCGGTCGCCCTGACGGCGGGCATGACGGTGGACCAGGTCGTCTCCCTGGACCTCGGCTACGCCCCGCCCTTCTCCCCGGTCTGGGACCCCGTCCTGGTGGCGGCCCGCAAGGCGGTCTCGGCGGTGCGGGCCGCCGCCTGAGGCCCCGGTCCGCCCGGCCCGGCCCGGCCCGGGCTCGCGGCGCGCAGTTCGGACCGGACCAGCTCCAGCAGGCGGCCGGTCCAGTTGGGGCCACCGCGGGGGCCGTCCGCGCGCCAGAAGGGGGCCTCGGAGAAGCCGGTGTAGTGGATGCCCGCCTCCCCCGTGGCGAGCAGGATCTCGGCGAACCGGGGGTGCTGCTCGAACTTGGCCCGCAGCAGCCCGGCCATGACCGCGAGCCGCACGGCCGGCCAGTCCGCGCGCCGCGCCGCCCGTCCGCCCGTCTCCTGCGCCTCCCGGGCCGTCGCACAGGCGCGGATCCGGTCGTGGTCGGCGGGGTCGGCCGAGGAGAGGGCCCAGTACCCGTGGAGCACCGTGGGGTAGGTCCGTCCCGCGTACGTGAGCGGGGACTCGTGGTCGTTGCGCAGGACGAAGTCGCCGGGTTCGGCGGGCTTGCCGTTCGGGTACACGACCTCGCGGAGGACGACCGGGGGCCGCGGGGCTCCGTCGGGTTCGTCGGCGTAGCGGGCGGTCCCCTCCGCTTCGGCGCGTTCGACGGCGTCGTCGACTGCGGCGAAGTAATCGAGCGCACTTCGGTGCATCTCTTGCGTCACCACCGGTCCGTCCCCGTCGACGGCCCGCCCGATGTCCGTGGTGAGGATCCGCAGCGGCCGGTCCTGGCGCTCCATGTCGCCCAGGACGTAGACCCGCCGGTGCGCGGGGACGGCGAGATAGGCGTCCCGGAGCTGGGCCCGGCTGGTCTCGGTCGTCTCGCGCAGGTGGGCGCGGACGGCCTCCCGGAGGAGGTCGGCGCTCGTGGGCCGGCCGGCCAGCCGCGCGATCTCGTCGGCGACCTCCCGGAGGAAACTCCCGTCGGTCCGCGGCTCCGGCCGGCGGGACTTCCACTTCGGCGCATCGGCGGGCCACTGCCGTTCGGCCGCCGGGTCCAGCGCGATCTCCCCCGATGCCAGCAGCTTCCCCAGCCCGGCCAGGTCGGTCGAATCGAAGCGGCCGGGGGTGACACGGCCGTCCGCGTAGACGAAGAGGTGCTCGGGGTGGTGATCGGGGCGGTCCTCGGCGATCAGGTCGTACCTGCGCCACACGAGACACCAGGTCCCGTCGATCTGTTCTCCGTCGGATATGCGAAACGTCGGTCCGTGCCATGTCATGCAGGGCACGGTACCGACGTCTGCGATCTTGCCGAGCCCGTCCGGTTCAGCGGGCCGTCCGCGTGTGGACGTAGTCGACCAGGCGGGTCAGGGCGTCCGGGGGGGTGGTGGGCAGGACGCCGTGGCCCAGGTTGAAGACGTGGCCCTCCAGGCCCGACGCGGCCGCGAGGACCTCGTCCGTCTTCGCCCGTACGGCCTCCTCGGTGGAGAAGAGCACCGCCGGGTCCAGGTTGCCCTGGAGCGCCTTGCCGGGGCCGACGCGGCGGGCCGCCTCGTCCAGCGCGACCCGGTAGTCGACGCCCACGACGTCCGCGCCGGCCTCGCCCATCAGGCCGAGCAGCTCGCCCGTGCCCACGCCGAAGTGGATGCGCGGGACCCCGTACGAGGAGACGGACTCCAAGACCTTGGCCGAGGCCGGCATCACCGAGCGGCGGTAGTCCGCCGGGGCGAGCGCGCCGACCCAGGAGTCGAAGAGCTGGATCGCGGAGGCGCCGGCCTCGATCTGGACCTTGAGGAAGGCCGAGGTGATGTCCGCGAGGCGGTCCAGCAGGTCGGCCCAGAGCTGCGGGTCGCCGTACATCAGGGCCTTGGTGTGCTCGTGGTTCTTCGACGGGCCGCCCTCGACCAGGTAGCTCGCGAGGGTGAAAGGCGCACCGGCGAAGCCGATCAACGGCGTGGCGCCGAGTTCACCCGTGAGCATGCCGATCGCCTCGGTGACGTACGAGACGTCCTCCGGGGTGAGGTCGCGCAGCTGTGCGAGGTCCTCGCGGCGGCGGATGGGCTGGGCGACGACCGGGCCGATGCCCGGCTTGATGTCCAGGTCGACACCGATGGCCTTGAGCGGGACCACGATGTCGGAGAAGAAGATCGCCGCGTCGACGTTGTGGCGGCGGACCGGCTGGAGCGTGATCTCCGTGACCAGGTCGGGCCGCATGCACGACTCCAGCATCTGGGTCCCCTCGCGCACCTTGCGGTACTCGGGGAGCGAGCGCCCGGCCTGCCGCATGAACCACACCGGGGTGTGGGGCACCGGCTCCCGTCGGCACGCCTTCAGGAAGGCGGAATCGTACGTCTGACTCGGCTGGCCCTGGAATGGGGTCTCCCCGGCGCCGGCGGAGCCGTGCGCGAGGGGAAGGTCGTTGGCGCTCACGCGCCAAATCTTCGCACGTATGAAGAAGTGCCCGGCCCGGCGCGGGTGTCCCTGCGCCGCACGGACGCTCGTTCCGCCTAGTCTTCCCCGCATGGCTGCGGCTCAGGGACGATTTTCAGATGGCGCTGACGGTATGGACAGCGCGAAGGAGAGCTCCGTCCCGCTCCCGTTCCGGCGGGCGGTCGAGGGCTTGAAGAAGGCCCGCCTGCGGCCGGGGATCGAGATCGACCCCGCCAGACCGCCCCAGCGCCTGGCCCCGCACGCCTACGCCCTCGAAGCCGCGGTCGTGGACGGCGAGGACGATCTGGCCGACGGCCGGCTCATCCTGCTCCACGACCCCTCCGGCCACGAGGCCTGGCACGGGACCTTCCGCCTGGTGACGCTCGTACGCGCCGAACTCGAACCCGAGATGGCCGCCGACCCCCTCCTCCCCGAGGTGTGCTGGTCCTGGCTGACCGGGGCGCTGGAGGCGCGCGGCCTGGCGTACGGGGAGGCGAGCGGGACCGTGACCATGGCGAGCTCGCACTACTTCGGCGGGCTCTCGGAGCGGCGGCCGGCCACCCAGATCGAGATCAGGGCCTCGTGGACGCCCCGCGAGGGCGTCGGCGGGGTCCCGGACACCTCGGCGCACCTGTCGGCGTGGTGCGAGCTGCTGTGCCAGATCGCGGGGCTGCCGCCGGTCGGGCCGACGGACTCCGGGACGGGCGTGGTGTCCCTGCCACAGCGGCGCGGACCGCACCACCCGTAGCCGTGCGCCCGTACGGCGGCGGCGCGGTCGCCACCGGCCACCGAGGCCGCCGAATGCGCTGCGCCCCGTAGAACGGCCGATCGAGCTCCGGCGGCCGCGTGTCGGAACCGGGCGCCCGTTGTGGGCTTCTGATCACCCGATGATCGATCGTGCGTCCGAATTGCCCGAATTGTTACTCACCAAATCGTGATCATTCCCTAAAGCCGGGCGGGTGACGTGCCGAAGGAGTCAGTGACCATCCGCACGGTTCGCACCGGCTTCCTTCCCCGAGCCGGCCGTCCCGCCACTCCCCCAGGAGGCCTAGGTGTCCGTTCTTCTCGAGCAGCCCGCAAGCCTGGTCGCCTACCGCCCGAACAAGCCGACGGCCATGGTCGTCGTGGCCGACCCGCGCGTCCGTTCCACCGTGACCCGCCATCTGTGGGCCCTCGGAGTACGTGACGTCATCGAGGCGTCGTCCATCGCGGAGGCCCGCCCCCGCGTCGGCAGCCCGCGCGACATCTGCGTGGCCGACGTACACCTGCCCGACGGTTCCGGTCTCACCCTGCTCTCCGAGACGCGGGCCGCCGGCTGGCCGAACGGCCTGGCCCTGTCCGCCGCCGACGACATCGGTGCCGTGCGCAACGCCCTCGCGGGCGGCGTGAAGGGCTACGTCGTCACCGGCACGCGGACCAACATCGGGCTCCCCACCCGGCCCGGCGCCGCCCCCATCGGTGCCGCCGCCGCCCGTATGCACCGCCGCCCCCCGGGTGCCCCGAGCCACCCGGGCGGCTACCGCGAGCTCTCCGGCCGCGAGGTCGAGGTCCTGCGCCTCGTCGCGGAGGGCCAGTCCAACAAGGCCATCGGCGTCTCGATGGGCCTGTCCGCCCTGACCGTCAAGTCCCACCTCGCCCGCATCGCCCGCAAGCTGGGCACCGGTGACCGCGCCGGCATGGTCGCCGTCGCCCTGCGGACCGGGATCATCCACTGACAACCCGCCCGCCGGCACGCCCGGGCCGGCTCACCCGGGCCGGCGCCCCGCACCGGCCGGCGGCTCCCGGGCGAACTCCCGGCGAACCCGGAGAAACACCCTCGCCCGCGCCCCGCACCCGTCGCCGGAACGTTCCGGCGACGGGTGCGCCGTATCCACGGATACCCTTGAGCGGTGACCGACGCCCAAGAGACCGCAGCAGACCTGCGCACCACCACCGGGGGCGGCCCCCCGGACGACGTCGAAAAGGCGCCGATTCCGTTGCTGGAGCCCCGCGAGGGGATCCCTCCGGTGGTCGCCGACGAGGACGCCCTCGCCCGGGTGGTCGCGGCCTTCGCCGCGGGCACCGGGCCCGTGGCCGTCGACGCCGAGCGCGCCTCCGGCTACCGCTACGGCCAGCGCGCCTACCTGGTGCAGTTGCGCCGCGAGGGCGCGGGATCCGCGCTGATCGACCCGGTCGGCTGTCCCGACCTGTCCGCGCTGGGCGAGGCCCTGTCCGGAACCGAGTGGATCCTGCACGCCGCCACCCAGGACCTGCCGTGCCTGCGCGAAATAGGCATGGTGCCCACCTCCCTGTTCGACACCGAGCTGGCCGGCCGCCTCGCCGGCTTCCCCCGCGTCGGACTGGGCGCGATGGTCGAGAGCGTGCTCGGCTACGCGCTGGAGAAGGGCCACTCCGCCGTCGACTGGTCCACCCGCCCCCTCCCCGAGCCCTGGCTGCGCTACGCCGCGCTCGACGTGGAGCTGCTGGTGGACCTTCGGGACGCGCTGGAGAAGGAACTGGACCGGCAGGGCAAGCTGGAATGGGCCCGCCAGGAGTTCGACGCCATCGCCGCCGCCCCGCCCGCGCCGCCGCGCAAGGATCCGTGGCGCCGTACGTCCGGGATGCACAAGGTGCGCCGGCGCCGGCAGATGGCCGTCGTACGGGAGCTGTGGGAGTCCCGGGACCGGATCGCGCAGCGGCGTGACGTGTCGCCCGGCAAGGTGCTGGGGGACGCCGCGATCGTCGAGGCCGCCCTCGCGCTGCCGGCGAACGTGCACGCGCTGTCGGCCCTGCCCGGGTACGGGCAGCGGATGGGCAGGCGCCAGCTGGAGCAGTGGATGGCGGCCGTCGACCGGGCGAAGGCCCTGTCCGAGAACGAGTTGCCGCAGCCGGGGGCGACCCCGGCGGGTCCGCCGCCGCCGCGCTCCTGGGCGGACAAGGACCCGGCGGCCGCGGCGCGGCTGGCGGCGGCGCGGACCGCCGTGTCGGCGCTCGCGGAGGGGCTGAACCTGCCCCAGGAGAACCTGATCACCCCGGACACGGTCCGCCGGCTGTGCTGGGAGCCGCCGCAGCGGCTGGAGCCGGAGGCGGTGGCGCAGACCCTCGCGGGTCACGGCGCGCGCCCGTGGCAGATCGAGCAGGTGACGCCGGCGCTGGTACGCGCACTGGCGGCGACCGCCTGACGCGGCACCACATCACGCAGAGCCCCCGGCCGTTGGCCGGGGGCTCTTTTCGTCCCGGTTCCGCAACAGGGCCACCCGACATCTTTTGAACGCGCTCAAACACGACTAGCTTTTGAACATGCTCAATAGCGGATACGAAACATGGGTGGGGGACTTCGAGGCCGAGCGGGAGCGCCGCGCGGCGATCGGGGACCCGGGGTGGGAGCGGGGGGCCGCCCTCGATCCGGCGCTCGTGCGCAGCCTCCAGCGGTTCCAGGTGGGCGAGGACGGGGACGGCTCGGCCCTGATCGGCAAGGCGGACCGGGCCGGGGACCCGGTGTACGCGCGGGCCGTACGGCTCTTCGTGGCGGAGGAGCAGAACCACGCGCGGATGCTGGCGCTGCTCCTGGCGGCGGGCGGGGCCGGGACCCTGGCCGGACACTGGAGCGACGCGGTGTTCGTACGGCTGCGCCGGCTGCTGGGACTGCGGGTGGAGCTGCTCGTCCTGATGGTGGCGGAGGCCGTGGCCCTGCGGTACTACCGGGCGGTGCGGGACGGGGCCCCGGATCCGCTGGTCGCGGAGGTCGCGGGGCGGATCCTGGCGGACGAGGAACGCCACGTCCCCTTCCACTGCCGGCGGCTGCGGGAGGCCCTGGCACCCCTGCCGGCGCCGGCCCGCCGGGCGGCGACGCTGGCCTGGCAGGGGCTGCTCGCGGGGGCGGGCGCGGTCGTGGCGGTGGACCACGGCCCGGCCCTGCGCCACCTCGGCGTCCGGCGCGGCCGCTTCACGGCGGACGTGCTCCGGTCCTCGGCCCCCCTGGCCAGGGCCATGTGCACCGAACCCGCCACGGCCTCCGCCACCACCGCCCCCGCTCCCGCTCCCGCCGGCCCCGCCGGAGTGTGACGTTCGCCGCTCCTCCCGGAGGGGGTGTGCACGCCGGTTACCGGCAAGTAGCATGGCCGGGTGAGCGGGCGCTCAGCCATCGGCCGACCGCCCCCGCGCAGCAGTGCACACCCGCACCTGGAGGAGAGCCAACGTGCCTCGTACCGTCAGGGACGTCGTCTTCGTCGACGGCGTCCGCACCCCGTTCGGCAAGGCGGGCCCGAAGGGCATCTACAACGGGACCCGCGCCGACGACCTCGTCGTGAAGGCGATCCGGGAGCTGCTGCGCCGCAACCCGGACCTGGACCCCAAGAAGATCGACGAGGTCGCCATCGCCGCGACCACGCAGATCGGTGACCAGGGCCTGACGCTGGGCCGTACCGCCGGCATCCTCGCGGGCCTCCCGCAGTCCGTGCCGGGCTACTCCATCGACCGCATGTGCGCCGGCGCGCTGACCGCCGTGACCGCGGTCGCGGGCGGCGTGGCCTTCGGTGCGTACGACGTCGCCCTCGCCGGCGGTGTCGAGCACATGGGCCGCCACCCCATGGGCGAGGGCGTCGACCCGAACCCGCGCTTCGTCTCCGAGAAGCTGGTCGACGAGTCCGCCCTCTTCATGGGCATGACCGCCGAGAACCTGCACGACCGGTACCCGACGATCACCAAGCTCCGCGCCGACGAGTACGCCGTGCGCTCGCAGGAGAAGGCCGCCAAGGCGTACGCCGACGGCAAGATCCAGCAGGACCTGGTCCCGATCTCGGTGCGCAACACCAACGAGGCCGCCGGCGAGACCGGCTGGGGCCTCGTCACCACCGACGAGCCGATGCGCCCGGGTACCACGCTGGAGAACCTGGCCGGCCTGAAGACCCCGTTCCGTACGCACGGCCGGGTCACCGCGGGCAACGCCGCCGGTCTCAACGACGGTGCCACCGCCGCGATCATCGCCTCCGAGGACTTCGCCCGCGAGAACAACCTCCCGGTCAAGATGCGCCTCGTCGCGTACTCCTTCGCGGGTGTCGAGCCGGAGGTCATGGGCTACGGCCCGATCCCGGCCACCGAGAAGGCCCTCGCCCAGGCCGGCCTGTCCATCGAGGACATAGGCCTGTTCGAGATCAACGAGGCGTTCGCCGTCCAGGTCCTCGCGTTCCTGGAGCACTACGGCATCGCCGACGACGACGCCCGCGTCAACCAGTACGGCGGCGCGATCGCGTTCGGCCACCCGCTGGCCTCCTCCGGCGTCCGTCTGATGACCCAGCTGGCCCGCCAGTTCGAGGAGCAGCCGCACGTCCGCTACGGCTTGACCACCATGTGCGTCGGCTTCGGCATGGGCGCCACGGTCATCTGGGAGAACCCCAACTTCAACGCCGAGGGAGACTCCAAGTGAGCACCACCGCTGAGCTCCTGAAGGGCGCGGCCGAGCTGTTCCCGGACGAGGTCGTCACGTCCGCGCACGTGCGCCACCTGGACCTGCCGTTCGGCGCCGGGCGCTTCGCGCTCGTCACGCTGGACAACGGTTTCGACCACACCAAGCCGACCACCTTCGGCCCGCAGTCCCTCGCCAACCTGAACGCGGCGATCGACCAGGTCGAGCAGGAGGCCCTCGCGGGCTCCATCGTCGGCGCGGGCATCACCGGCAAGCCGTTCATCTTCGCGGTCGGCGCCGACCTCAAGGGCGTCGAGCTGCTGAAGAACCACGACGAGGCGCTCGCCATCGGCAAGGGCGGCCACGACGTGTTCAAGCGCCTCGCGGCGCTGGCCGTCCCCACGTTCGCGTACTACAACGGCGCGGCGATGGGCGGCGGTGTCGAGGTCGGTCTGCACTGCACCTACCGCACCGTCTCGAAGGCCATCCCGGCCTTCTCGCTCCCCGAGGTCTTCCTCGGCCTGGTTCCCGGCTGGGGCGGCTGCGCCCTGCTGCCGAACCTGATCGGCGCGGAGCGCGCGGTCTCGGTCATCATCGAGAACTCGCTCAACCAGAACAAGCAGCTGCGCGGCAAGCAGGTCTTCGACCTGGGCATCGCCGACGCGCTGTTCGAGGGCGCGGACTTCCTGGAGCAGTCGCTCCTGTGGACCGCGAACGTCCTGAACGGCACCACCGAGGTCGTCCGCGAGGAGATCGACCGCGGCGAGGCCTGGGACGCGGCCGTGGCCAAGGGCCGCTTCATCGCCGACTCCAAGGTGCACGGCGCCGCTCCGGCCGCCTACCGCGCGCTGGACATCATCGCCGCGGCCAAGGACGGGGACCTCCAGGCCGGCTTCGACGCCGAGGACACGGCCCTGGCCGACCTCATCATGGGCGGCGAGCTGCGCTCGGGCATCTACGCCTTCAACCTGGTCCAGAAGCGCGCCAAGCGCCCGGCCGGTGCCCCGGACAAGTCGCTGGCCCGTCCGGTCACCAAGGTCGGCGTCGTCGGCGCGGGTCTGATGGCCTCGCAGCTGGCGCTGCTCTTCCTGCGCCGCCTGGAGGTGCCGGTGGTCCTCACCGACATCGACCAGGAGCGCGTGGACAAGGGTGTGGGCTACGTCCACGCCGAGATCCAGAAGCTGCTCGGCAAGGGCCGCATCAACCAGGACAAGGCCAACCGCCTGACCGCCCTGGTGACGGGTGTCCTGGACAAGGCCGAGGGCTTCGCGGACGCGGACTTCATCATCGAGGCCGTGTTCGAGGAGATGTCCGTCAAGCAGAAGGTGTTCGCGGAGGTCGAAGCGGTCGCCCCGGCGCACGCGATCCTCGCCACCAACACCTCCTCGCTGTCGGTGTCGGAGATGGCCTCGAAGCTCCAGCACCCGGAGCGCGTGGTCGGCTTCCACTTCTTCAACCCGGTCGCGATCCTCCCGCTGCTGGAGATCGTCCGCGGCGAGCAGACCGACGACGCCTCGCTGGCCACGGCCTTCGGTGTCGCCAAGAAGCTGAAGAAGACCGCGGTCCTCACCAAGGACGCCCCGGCGTTCGTCGTGAACCGCATCCTGACCCGCTTCATGGGCGAGATCCAGAACGTCATCGACGAGGGCACCCCGGTCGTCACGGCGGAGAAGGCCATCGAGCCGCTCGGCCTGCCGATGTCCCCGCTGGTGCTGCTGGAGCTCGTGGGACCGGCGATCGGTCTGCACGTCTCCGAGACCCTGAACCGCGCCTTCCCGGAGCGCTTCACCGTCTCGCCGAACCTCGCCGCGGTCGTCAAGGCCGGCAAGCGCGGCTTCTACGTCTACTCCGCCGAGAACGGCTTCAAGCCGGAGCTGGACCCCGAGGTCGCCGCGCTCCTGGTCCAGGGCGACTCCGTCCTGACCGAGGAGCAGGTCCGCGACCGCGTCCTGGACGCGGTGGCGCAGGAGATCGGCCTGATGCTGGAGGAGGGTGTCGTGGCCGAGGCCCAGGACATCGACCTCTGCCTCATCACGGGCGCCGGCTGGCCCTTCCACCTGGGCGGCATCACGCCGTACCTGGACCGCGAGGGCGTCTCGGAGCGCGTGAACGGCAAGAAGTTCCTCGCCCCGGGCCTGGCGAGCGTCCCGGCCTGAGGCCCGTACGCCTGAACGCCCCGGACGCCCGTCCCCCGCTCGGGGGGCGGGCGTCCGCCGTTGCGCGGGACGGTGCGGGGGCCCGGCGCGGAACCCTCCGGTCCGGGCTGGCAGAATACGGCCCATGGCGGATGGCACGACACATTTCAGCCGCCGGAACCTGCTGTTCGCGGGCGGCGCGGTGGCCGCCGGCCTCACGGCGGGCGGGCTGTCCTGGGCGCTGGGCACCGGGGCCGGGGACGGGGCCGACGCCCAGCTGGACGACATCCCGAAGGCGACGGGCCCGAAGGCCGGCGCGTTCGACATGCGGACCGGTGCGCAACTGCTCCCCCAGGCTCCGCTGTTCAATACGACGGGCCCGCAGTCCTTCGCGTTCGACGATACGAACGGCCAGGTCTACGTACTGCAGACCGTCGAGGGCGGTATCCGTCTCGACGACGAGGAGGAGCCGGTCGACTCGGGTGATCGGAAGACCTCCGGCGATATGTGTGTGACCCGGCTCAGCAGTTCGGGAAAAATGCTCGGGCATATGTATCTGCGCGGCTTCGGCCACGGCATTTCCTGTGGTGTCGAGCCCACGGGCCCGCGTACGTACATATGGGTGGAGGGCCGCGCCGACGCCGAGAGCGGCTACGGGCGCACCGTGGTCCGGGTGCCGTTCAAGGACGGTTCGGTCCTCGACAGTTCGCACGACTCGGTCCGCCATTTCGATCCGGTGCCCGGCTCCACCGAGGTCTCCCCCGCGCTCGACCTGCCCGGCGGGCGGGTGCTGGTGAGCCACGAGGAGGAGGGGGTGCACCGGTTCTCGGTGTACGCGATGGCGGACTTCCTCGCGGGGCGCTTCGAGGCCGCACAGGTCCTGAGAGCCGGGGTACAGGTCAAGCAGGAGGAGTGGTTCCAGGGCTGCGCGCTGTACGGGGACCACGTCTACGTGCTGACCGGCGGCCCGTACACCGGCAAGGACGGGGACAATCCGCGGAAGTCCGGCGGAAATACCTATGTCTCCGCAATTGACGTACGCACGGGGAAGGCGCAGGGGCGTCATCACGTGACCGTGGCACCGGATCTGGTGTACCGGGAGCCGGAGGGAATCGCGGTCGCCATGGCCGGCGGCCGGCCGGCATTGTGCGTGGGTTTTTCCGTGAAGACGCAGGACCGCCGTGAGCTGGCGTTGTATCGCTTCACGGCCTGAGCGCATTGGC
The DNA here is from genome assembly GCF_040681715.1 of Streptomyces sp. NPDC051582. Taxonomy (NCBI): domain Bacteria; kingdom Bacillati; phylum Actinomycetota; class Actinomycetes; order Kitasatosporales; family Streptomycetaceae; genus Streptomyces; species Streptomyces sp. NPDC051582. Next base: position 126,414 of record NZ_JBFAZJ010000010.1, on the reverse strand, counting down.
CTTCGGTTAACCCTGCGTTCTAGGGCCATCCATATTGCTGCTTATACTACTGCGACACTTCACAGGATCCTTATACCTCCATGGGGGAGGAACCGCACCATGGGCTCCAAGCGGCTGCGCGCTGTGCTCGGCGTTCTGATCACTTCTGGGCTCATCCTCAGCTTCGTCGGCATGCTGGTCGCCGTCGCGTTCGTCTCCCTCCCCCTGTTCGCCGGCTGCGCAGCACTCAGCTACGTGGCCGACCTCATGCTCCACACCACCGAGTCGCCGACGCTGGAGAAGCTGCGCGACTCGCGCTTCGGCCTCACGATGCGCTTCCTCATCCGGCAGTTCCTGCTGCTGGGCCTGTGCGGGGCCATCGCCGACATCGAGTCGTTCGTGTCGCAGATGACCACCATCGGCCTGCTCCTGCTGTTCATCCTGCAGCTCGCGTACGGCGCGCTCCTCAAGCACGTCCGCAAGATGCGCAACGAACTGCCGTTCACCACGCGCGGGCTGGACCTGGAGGCGCTCGGCATCCGCCGCATGCCGCACCCCTTCCTGATGAACAAGCACGTCCGCAAGACGCTGCACCTGGACATCCCGCTGGTGGCCGGAGCCCTCGCCACCATCGCCACGGACGACTGGCGCTTCGTCACGTACGGCATGATCACCACCGTCTTCCTCGCCTACTTCTCGCTGCTGGTGCTGGTGCCCGACGCGCGCAACGCGCTCAAGCTGCCCACCACCGACGAGGCCATCGAGGAGCTCAACCACCAGCTGGCCGAATATCGACCCCAGGTCGCCCTCTACTTCACGTTCGCCGCGGTCTCCAAAGACTTCATGTACCAGGTGAACATGTGGCTGGAGTCACTGGAGTCGCTGGAGCTGCGGCCCATCATCGTGCTGCGCGAGCGGGCCACCCTGCGCTACCTGGACGCGACCTCGGTCCCCGTCATCTGCATTCCGAAGGCGGACAACCTCGCCCGCATCGAAATGAACGAGCTGCGGGTCGCCCTCTACCCCGGCAACGCGGGCAAGAACGTGCACATGCTCCAGCGCGCCGAGGTCAAGCACGTCTTCATCGGCCACGGCGACAGCGACAAGCTGGCGAGCAGCAACCGGGTCAGCAAGGTCTTCGACGAGATCTGGGTGGCGGGCCGGGCCGGCCGCGACCGCTACGAGCGCATCAAGCACGCCGTGTCGCACCACCAGATCGTCGAGGTCGGCCGCCCCCAGCTGATGCCCCTGCACCGCTGGACCGGCAAGGTCGCCGCCCCCGTCCCCACCGTCATCTACGCCCCCACCTGGGAGGGCTGGACCGACGACGCCTGCTACACCTCGGTCATCCCGGCCGGCGAGAAGCTGATCAAGGCGCTGCTCGACTACGAGCGCGACATCCGCATCATCTACAAGCCGCACCCGCTCACCGGTTCGCGCTCCGCCGAGGCCGCCGCCGCGCACCGCCGCGTCATCGCCCTCCTCGAAGAGGACAACGCCCGGCGCTTCGGCCGCAACCTCACCGACTCCAAGGCCGCCGCCAAGAAGCTCGCCCGGATCGACCAGCGCATCGCCGACCTCTCCGAGCGCGGCGTCCGCTCCAAGTACCCGGACCTCACCGAGGAGGAGCGGACCGCGCGCATCCGGCGCAGCCGCAACCAGGCCGGGGCCCTGTACTGGAGCGCCCTGCCCGAGGCCGCGCACCACGTGGTGACCGAGCGGATCCCGGCCCTGTACGACTGCTTCAACCAGTCCGACCTGCTCATCGGCGACATGTCCAGCGTGGTCTCCGACTTCGTCGCGACCCTGAAGCCGTACGCCATCTTCAACCTCGACGGCCTGCCCGACGACCAGTTCCGCAACGAGCAGCGGACGGCGTACGCCTCGTACCTGCTCGACGGCGACTGCAACGGCCTGGCCGAGGCCATCGAGGCCACGCTGAACCCGCGCGAGGACGTCATGGCGCCCTACCGCGAGCAGCTGAAGGAATACCTCCTGGGCGAGGAGTACCCGCCCTCGATCGTCCGCTTCGACGCGGCCGCCAACAACCTCTACCGGCGGGGGCTGCGCGACTTCCCCATCGAATACCCGGAGCAGGTTCCCCACCCCGTGTAGGCGGACCTCCTCCGGGCAGTCGAGTCGCACCGCCCGTCAACCGACCGCCGCCCCGCACCACCGCCGTGCCGCACCCCTCACTCAGGAAGAAGGAGCCTTGTCCTCCAGGCCCGTCCCCCACCGCACCGTCGCCGTCGTCCTCGCTGGTGGAACCGGCCAGCGCATCGGGCTCGAAATACCGAAGCAGCTGCTCAAGATCGCCGGAAAGCCGATCCTTGAGCACACGCTCCACGTCTTCGAGAACGCGCCGGACGTCGACGAGGTGATCCTCCTGATGACGCCCGCGTACGTGGAGGACGCCCGCCGCATCGTCGAACGGGCCAAGCTGGGCAAGGTCACCCGGGTCATGGCCGGCGGCTCCACCCGCAGCGAGACCACCCGGATCGCCATCGAGGCCGCGGCCGCCGGACTCGGCGAGGGCGAGGACTGCAACCTCCTGTTCCACGACGCGGTCCGTCCGCTGCTCTCGCAGCGCGTGGTGCGCGAATGCGTGGAGTCCCTGGAGCGCTACCAGGCCGTCGACGTCGCCATCCCCTCCTCCGACACCGTCATCGTGACCCGTACCCACGGCAACGACGGCGAGTTCATCACCGAGGTCCCCGACCGCTCCCGGCTGCGCCGCGGCCAGACCCCGCAGGGATTCCGGCTCTCCACGATCCGCGCCGCCTACGAGCGGGCGGCCGCGGACCCGTTCTTCCAGGCCACCGACGACTGCTCCGTCGTCGTCAAGTACCTGCCCCACGTCCCGGTCCACATCGTCACCGGCGACGACTACAACATGAAGGTCACCCAGCCGGTCGACGTCTTCATCGCCGACAAGCTGTTCCAGCTCGCCTCCCACGCCGCGCCCGCCCAGGCCGGCGAGGCCGCCTACCGCGAGCAGCTGGCCGGCAAGACGATGGTGGTCTTCGGCGGCTCGTACGGCATCGGCGCCGACATCTCGCGCATCGCCGAGGGCTTCGGCGCCCGCGTCTTCGCGCTCGGCCGCTCCACCACCGGTACGCACGTGGAGAACCTCGACCACGTCGAGGAGGCCCTGGCCCTCGCCTACGCCGAGACCGGCCGCATCGACTACGTCGTCAACACCGCGGGCGTGCTGCGCGTCGGCCGCCTCGACGAGACCGACAACGCCACGATCCGCGAGGCGCTCGACGTCAACTACCTCGCCCCGGTCAACATCGCCCGGACCTCGTTCAAGTACCTCAGCGAGACCCGGGGCCAGTTGCTGCTCTTCACCTCCAGCAGCTACACCCGCGGCCGCGCCGAGTACAGCCTGTACTCCTCCACCAAGGCCGCCATGGTCAACCTGACCCAGGCGCTGGCCGACGAGTGGGCCGAGGACGGCATCCGCGTCAACTGCGTGAACCCGGAGCGCACGGCCACCCCGATGCGCACCAAGGCCTTCGGCCAGGAGCCCTCGGCCTCGCTGCTCACGTCCGAGTCGGTCGCCCTGACCTCCCTGGACGTACTGCTCTCCGAGATGACCGGCCACGTCATCGACGTACGCAAGCAGGACCCGACCACGACGCCGGCGCAGCGCTCCGGGTTCGAGGCGGCGCTGGCGTCCGTACTGATCCAGACCACGGAGGACCAGGGGGTCTAGGCGTGACGTACGCACCCGGACAGCAGGAGCGGCCGCCCGCGCCACGGAGGATCTTCGTGGCCGGCGACTCCGTGGCGGTCACCCGACCGCACAGCTACCTGCCGATGGCGGGCTGGGCCCAGGCCCTGCCCCTTTTCCTCACCGACGCGGTCGAGGTGGTCAACTGTGCCCGCGCCCGCGCGAGCTCGAAGAGCTTCCGCGAGCGCGGCCGGCTCCAGTGGATCCTCGACAACCTGGAGCCGGACGACCGCCTGCTGTTCGGCTTCGGCCAGATCGACTGGAAGACCGACCCCGGCCTGCACACCAAGCCGTTCTCCACGTTCCAGGAGCACATGGCCGCGTACGTGCACGGCGCCCGCGAGCGCGGGGCCCACCCGGTGATCGTGCTGCCGTACGAGCGGCGCCGCGTGGACGCGCACGGCAACGTCGCCCGCTTCCTCGGCGACTATCCGCTCGCGGCCCGGCAGCTGGCCGAGGACGAGCACGTGCCCGTCGTCGACCTCTACGGCCAGAGCCTGCGGTGGTGGGAGGAGCTCGGGCCGGAGCCGTCCAAGCTCGTCTTCACCCATCTGCGGCCCGGTGAGCCGCTGCTGGAGAAGGTCCAGGACGGGGACAACGTGCACCTGCGCGCGGAAGGCGCGATCGAGTGCGCCCGGTTCGTCGCCGGCGCCCTCACCGAGCAGGGCGCCGTCCCCCGTCCGTGGGTCCGCGACCTCGACCGCCGCCGGTTCTCCTACGAGGAGATGGGCTGGCTGGACGAGGAGACGTTCGAGCACCGTACGAAGTCCCGGGTGTCCGAGCCCGCGGCACGCAAGGAGTCCAGCGCGTGAACCTCCTCCTCCGCGGACAGGCCGTCGGCGACACCCCGTCGCTGGGCACCGTGTACGCGGCCCTGTACGTCTCGGCCGACCCGCGCCGGGGCGTGTCCCCGGGCGAGACCGTCCAGTTCGGCCTGTCCGTCGCCCCCGACCAGGGCGCCGCGCGCGGCTGCGCGTACCTGCCGGAGGAGCCGCTGAGCGCCGTCGGCGAGATCGTCGGCGTACAGGGGCTGGAGTACTTCCCCCGCCAGCGCTGGTTCCGGGCCCGCGCGGACGCCGGGGAGCAGACGACGGGGGTGCTGCACCTGCGCGTCGGCGACCCGGCCGCGGCGCGCAGCATCCGGCCCCGGATGGTCGTGGGGATCCCGGACGCCTCGGGCCGCAAACTGGTGCGCACCGGAAAGCTCGCCGCCGAACCCGTGCCGGTGCGCCCGTCCGCCCCGCGCGGCCTGCGGCTCGTGACCGCGCCGGGCGCACCGGGCACCGTCAACGTGCTCTCGGCGGCCCCGGCGGGCAGCACGGCCGTCTCCGTGACGCAGCCGCGCGGCGGCAGCGCGCAGCTCTCGCCGGACGGCTGGGTCACCTACGCCCCCGCCTCCGGTTTCACGGGCTACGACCGGTTCGAGTACACGGTGGGCACCGCCTCGGCCGGCCAGCTGAGCTCGCACGTGAACGTCTTCGTGGGCTCCTTGGAGCACATCCCGGGCGCCTTCCCGCAGCATCCGGCGGAGAGCGCCCCGCGGCCTTGGCAATGGCCCGAACTCACCGGGGAGATGCCCTGGCCCCGTCCCGCCGCTCCGCAGAACTGACGAGGATCCCCCCATCATGAACACCGCCGTCGTCGGGCCCACCGGCGTCAAGGACGTGACGGTCGCCGTCCGGGTCCGCAACCAGGCCGCCGCGCTCGACGCCTGCCTCGCCTCCGTCCTCGTACAGACCATCGGCACGGACCGGCTGGAGCTCATCGGCGTCGACGACGGGTCGACGGACGAGAGCGGGTCCGTGCTGGCGCGGGTGGCCCACCAGTACCCCGCCTTCGTACGCGCGGGACAGGTCTCGCCCGGGCTGAGCGGGGCCGGGGCCCGCAACTGGGCGCTGAGCCAGGTGCGCGGACGGTACGTCATCTTCCTGGAGGCCACCGACCGGCTGGCGCCCGACGCGCTGGAGCGGATGGTCACGGCGGCCGACGCGTACGAGGCCGACGTCGTGCTGGGCAAGCCGGAGGGCCCGGGCCGGCCTGCGGCCGAGACGGCGGTGTTCCGCAAGAGCCAGGCCTACACCGACCTGTACGCCTCGCGCGTCTACTGGTCGCTGACCCCGGACAAGCTGTTCCGCACCAGCCTGCTCCAGCGCCGCGGGCTGGCCTTCCCCACCGACATGCCGATCGGCGACGACCAGGCCTTCACGGCCCGCGCCCTCGTCGGCGCGGACAACGTCGCGGTCGTCGGCGAGGCGACCTGTGTGGTCAAGGGCGCCTCACCGGCGGAGCGGGCGACGCTGCCGGACCGGGTGGCCCTGGCTTCGCGGATGCTGGCGCTGGTCGCCTCGCAGCTGCCCGAGGGGCCGCGCCGCGACAAGCTCCAGTCGCGCCACCTGGAGGTCGAACTCGGCAGGGCGACCGCGGCCGCGCTGCTCTCCGCCGCGGACCCGGCGGAGCGGGACCAGGCGCTGTGGGCGGCCGCCGAGGTGCTGCGCGCCCAGGCCTCCCCGGGCGCGCTGGCGCTGCTGCCGCGCATGGTGGCCGTACGGTTCGCCCTGCTGGCGCAGGGCCGCTTCGCCGAGGCGCAGCGGATCGCGGCCTTCGAGGCGGACAAGGACCGGCCGGCGGTGCGCAAGACGGTCGAGAACGGCCGGGTGTTCACGACGCTGCCGTTCTTCCGCGATCCGCAGGTCGCCCTGCCGGACGAGCTGTTCGACATCACCGCCGACATGACGGTCACCCATCAGCTGGAGAAGGCCCAGTGGGACGGGCCGATGCTGCTGCTGGAGGGCTTCGCCTTCTTCGAGCAGCTGTCGACGAAGGACCGCGCCACCCGTGTCGTCCTGCGCGAGCGGACGAGCGGGGCGCAGGAGAGCTGCTCCGTCACGGCCCGCCGGGACGACGATCTGACCAATGCCAAGGGCCGGCCCCGGGCGATGGGCCGGTTCTCCTGCCGGGTCAACCTGGGACAGACGTCCAGTGGCTGGCCGCTCCCGCCCGGCACCTGGGACCTCCACCTCGCGGTCGGGTTCGAGGGCGTGACGCAGGAGGTCCGGCTCGGCCCGAAGCGCTCCGCCGCTTTGGACACCACCGCCCGGATGCCGGTGCGGATCGCGGCGGCGCCCGATGCGCAGGGCATGGAGCTGACGGCCACCCCGTACTACACGGAGTCCGGCGGTCTCAGCATCGAGGTGTCCCGGCGGACGCCGCTGCCGCGGCAGGCCTGAGGCGCGGCCTCCGAGGCCGTGCGCGTGGCCATGCTCAGGTCCACGCGCACGGCCTCAGGCGGCCTCCCAGGGCCCGAACACCAGCCCCTGCTGAGTGGTGTCCTGGCGGGTGCAGATCAGCGCGCCCCGCGCGTCGAAGGCGGCCACGACGATGCGGCCCGCCGCGTCGACCGCGACCTGGGGGGCGTACGCGCCGTGCCCGCCGAGGGAGGCCCACCAGGCGCCGTAGCCCTCGTTCTCGGTGACGTAGGCGGTGAGTTCGACGTCGCCCTCGGCGCCGGTCTGCGCCAGCACCGTGCAGTCGTAGCCGCCGATGACGGACCGGACCACGCCCGGCGCGCCCTTGCCGCCGGCCCCGCCGAGGCCCATCAGGCCGCCCGGCGCGCCCTGGTGCCCGGCCCGCCAGGCGACCAGCGACCCGTCGCCCGGGTAGCGCCAGAAGTACGTCACCCGGCGCGGGCCCGTCTCGCACAGGACCGGGGTGCCGGGGAGGACCGGCGTGGGGATGCGGTCGGCGAGCTGGAAGCGGCCCTGGCCGACGCCCACCCAGCGGTCGGCGCCGGCCGGGCCGAGCGCGAGCAGTTCGAGCGGCCCGCCCTCCGACATGAGCGGGGCCACGTCGCCCTCGTACGGCTCCGGGGCCACCTGCTTCCAACCGCCCCACGCGCCCTCGGCGTTGCGGCTGCGGCGCAGGACGCCGCCCCGGCGCAGCGAGACGAGGACGTGCGTGGAGCCGGAGCGCTGGTTGACGGCGATGCGCGGCGGGCCGGTGAGCCGGTCGCCGGCGGGGCCGCCGCGCAGGGCGGGGGTGCCGAGGCTGTGCCAGTCGGTCAGGGGGCGGCCCGACTGGAACTGGGTGGCGACGACGATTTCCGGCCGCCCCGAACCGTCCGGGCCATCCGGGCCGTCCGGGCCCTGCGAACCGGCCCGGCCGGCCCGTACGGCGACGAAGTGGACGTACCCCTCGCGGCTCTGCGCCATCGCGGCGGAGCCCGTCCAGCCCGCGGCCTCGAAGACCTCCGGGCCGGTCCAGCCGGTGCGGGGCGCCGCGGCCTCGGTCCAGCGCAGCAGGCCGTGCGGGGTGCAGGCGTAGGCCGTCAGGCGGCCGTCGCCACCCTTGAACAGCCAGTTTCCGGCCGGTGGCGCGAACGGGCGGGGCCCTGGTCCGCCGGGGGGTGCGTCCTGCGTCGCGCGGGCGGAAGTGGCACCCCGGCCTCCGCTTTTGCCTCGGACCACGCCGCTCTTCACCCTTCTGCCGAGAATGTCCTGCTCAAGCGGCCCGGTTCCTCACCGGAGAGAACCAGCCACTCGAAAGTGTGTCTTATGATGCACCCCATCGATAATAGAAGGGCCCTGCCTCCATGACCGACCTGCCCTCTGCCACCTCTCCTTCCTCCCGGCGCAGGCGGCGGCGCGGCGGCAAGCGTGCCCTGCGGATCGTGCTGCTGACGGTGGCCCTGCTCGTCCTCGCCGCCGCCGGCGGCGGCTGGTGGGCGTACAGCCACCTCAACGGCAACATCGACAGCGTCGACCTCGACCAGGCCCTCGGCGACAACCGCCCGAAGAAGGTCGTCGCGGGCGCGCAGAACGTCCTCGTGCTCGGCTCCGACTCGCGCGCCGGCGCCAACGGGGACCTCGACCACGGCGACGTGAGCGGCGCCCGCTCGGACACCGCGATGCTGGTGCACATACCCGAGGGCCGGTCCAAGGCCACCGCGGTGAGCATCCCGCGCGACACCCTGATCAGCCGGCCCGAATGCAAGGACGCCGACGGCAAGACGGTCAAGCCGGCGAACCGGGTCATGTTCAACTCGGTCTACTCGCTGGCCGGTCCGGCCTGCGTGGTCAAGACCGTCGAGCAGATGTCCGGGATCCGCGTGGACCACTTCGTCGAGGTCGACTTCGCCGGGTTCAAGGGCCTGGTGGACGCGCTCGGCGGGGTCACCGTCACCCTGGACAAGCCGATGAGCGGTGCGAAGGGCGGGCTCAAGCTGGACGCCGGCACGCACCGGCTGAACGGCACCGACTCGCTCAAGTTCGTCCGTACCCGCTACGGCTACGGGGACGGCAGCGACCTCGGGCGCATAGGCCTCCAGCAGCAGTTCATGATGGCGATGCTGTCGGAGATCAAGAAGCAGGACGCCCTCGGCAACCCGGCCCGGCTCTACAAGCTGGCCGACGCCGGTACGAAGTCGCTGACGACCGACTCCGACCTGGCCTCCCTCACCTCCCTGGCCGACTTCGCCCAGAGCATGAAGGGCGTGGACCCGGACACCATGGAGACGATCATGCTCCCGGTCGCCTACGACAAGGTGGACCCGAACCGCGTGGTCGTCGCCGAACCGCAGGCGGGCAAGCTCTGGGAGGCCCTGCGCACCGACCAGAAGATCCCGGCCGACGCCAAGAACTCCCCCGCCAAGGGCTGAGACCGCGGCACGGCCACACGGAAGCGGGCCGTACGGGAACTGTTCCCGTACGGCCCGCTTCTTCGTGCGTCGGCCCCTCGGGCGCGGGCCTAGAACTCCGCTTCCTGGCCGGACTTGCCGAGGCGGCTGTGCTGCCGGCCGTACAGGAAGTACACGACGAAGCCGATGACCATCCAGATGCCGAACCGGATCCAGGTCTCGGCCGGCAGGTTGAGCATCAGCCAGAGCGAGGCCGCGATCGACAGGATCGGGATCACCGGCACCCACGGGGTACGGAACGCCCGGTGCAGGTCGGGGCGGGTCCGGCGCAGGATGATCACGCCGAGGGCGACGAGCACGAAGGCGAACAGCGTGCCGATGTTCACCAGCTCCGCGAGCTTCTCCAGGCTGGTGAAGCCCGCGACGACGGCGATGATCCCGCCGAGCAGGATGGTCGCCCGGTAGGGGGTCCGGTACTTGGGGTGGGTGACCGAGAAGACGCGCGGCAGCAGTCCGTCACGGCTCATCGCGAAGAACACGCGGGTCTGGCCGAGCAGCAGGATCATGCTCACGGTGATCAGACCGACGGCCGCACCGAGACTGATGGCGCCGGAGAAGAAGGGCTGGTTCACCGATTTGAAGGCTTCGGCCAGTGGCGCGGTCGGCGACATCTCCGAGTACTTCTGCATGCCGGTGACCACCAGCGTCACGGCGACGTAGAGGAAGGTGCAGATCACGAGCGAGCCGAGGATGCCGCGCGGCATGTCCCGCTGGGGGTTCCGCGTCTCCTCCGCCGCGGTGGCCACGACGTCGAAGCCGATGAAGGCGAAGAAGATGAGGGAGGCCGCCGTGAAGATGCCCATGACGCCGAAGTTGGTGGGCGCGTAACCGAACATCAACTGGACCAGCGGCGCGTGCAGACCGTTGCCCGCCTCCTGTGGCTGGGCCGGCGGGATGAAGGGCGAGTAGTTGTCGCCCTTGATGAAGAACAGGCCCGCGATGATGACGAGCAGCACCACGGCGACCTTGATCGCGACCACGATCGCCGTGATCCGCGCCGAGAGCTTCGTCCCGACGACCAGGATCACGGTCAGCACCAGGATCAGCAGGAAGGCCAGCAGGTCGAAGCTTCCTCCCGCGTCCGGCCCCTCCAGCGCCTTGGGCAGGTCCCAGCCGAGGTTGGTGTGCATGAGGTGGCGCACGTACCCGGACCAGCCGACCGCCACGACCGCTGTGCCCAGCGCGAATTCGAGCACCAGGTCCCAGCCGATGATCCAGGCGGGCAGCTCGCCGATCGAGGCGTACGAGAAGGTGTACGCCGATCCGGCCACCGGCACGGTGGACGCGAACTCGGCGTAGCAGAGCGCCGCGAGGGCGCAGACGATGCCCGCCGCCACGAAGGCCAGGGCAGTGGCGGGTCCGGCATTGTTCCGGGCCGCGATGCCCGTGAGCACGAAGATGCCGGTGCCGATGATGACGCCCACACCGAAGACCGTCAGGTCCCAGGCGGAGAGCGACTTGCGGAGTGCGTGTTCCGGCTCCTCCGTGTCACGGATGGACTGCTCCACCGTCTTGGTGCGGAAGACGCTGTTCAGGTCCTTGCTCACCGACGCACCTCCGACGGGCGACGACGTACGCGAACGGGCCGGGAGGCCCACCCCTCAAGGGTGATCTCCCGGCCCGTGACGTGCAACCGCGCGATCGGTCGTGACCGGTTACGGCCGGAGTCAGTCGACTGCGGTGGCCGGCTCGCTCTCGTAGCGCCCGTCCAGCTTGGCGACCAGGCCCGTGACCTGCCGGGCGATGTCCGGCGCGGTCAGGCCGATCTCGGCCATGATCTCCTTGCGCAGGGCGTGGTCCAGGAAGCGCTGCGGGATCCCGAAGTCGCGCAGCGGCACGTCGACCCCCGCGTCGCGCAGCGCCTGCGCGACGGCGGAGCCCACGCCGCCGGTACGGCCGTTGTCCTCGACGGTGACCACCACGCGGTGCCGCTCCGCGAGCGGGGCCAGGGCCTCGTCCACGGGCTTGACCCAGCGCGGGTCGACGACGGTCGTGGAGATGCCCTGCTTGTCGAGCAGATCGGCGATTTCCAGGCACATCGGGGCCAGTGCACCGACCGAGACGAGGAGTACGTCCGGACGGGTGACCTCGGCGCCCGGGGCGCGCAGTACGTCCATGCCGCCGATCCGGCCGACGGCCGGTACGGCCGGGCCCACGACGCCCTTGGAGTAGCGCACGACGGTCGGGGCGTCCTTGACCGCGACGGCCTCGCGGAGCTGGGCGCGCAGCTGCTCGGCGTCGCGCGGGGCGGCCAGGCGCAGGCCGGGGACGACCTGGAGGATGGACATGTCCCACATGCCGTTGTGGGAGGCGCCGTCGTCGCCGGTGACACCGGCGCGGTCCAGGACGAAGGTGACCCCGCACTTGTGCAGGGCCACGTCCATCAGGACCTGGTCGAAGGCGCGGTTGAGGAAGGTCGCGTACACCGCGAAGACCGGGTGGGCGCCGCCGGTGGCGAGGCCCGCCGCCGAGGTGGCGCCGTGCTGCTCGGCGATGCCCACGTCGTAGATCCGGTTCGGGAAGGCCTCGGCGAACTTGTTGAGGCCGACCGGGTGGAGCATGGCGGCGGTGATGCCGACGATGTCCTCGCGCTCGTGGCCGAGCTTGACCATCTCGTCGGCGAAGACCGAGGTCCAGCTGGCCGCGGCGGTCTTCACCGGCAGGCCGGTGTCCGGGTGGATCACGCCGACCGCGTGGAAGCGGTCCGCCTCGTGCTCCAGGGCCGGGGTGTAGCCGCGGCCCTTCTGGGTGAGGCAGTGCACGATGACCGGGCCGCTGAAGCGCTTCGCGCGCTGCAGGGCGGACTCCAGGGCCTCGACGTCGTGGCCGTCGATGGGGCCGATGTACTTCAGGCCCAGGTCCTCGAACATGCCCTGCGGGGCGATGAAGTCCTTGAGGCCCTTCTTGGCGCCGTGCAGGGTCTCGAAGAGCGGCTTCCCGACGACCGGGGTGCGCTCCAGGAGCTCCTTGCCGCGGGCCAGGAAGCGCTCGTAGCCGTCCGTGGTGCGCAGGGTGGCCAGGTGGTTCGCGAGGCCGCCGATGGTGGGGCCGTACGAGCGCTCGTTGTCGTTGACGACGATGACGAGCGGGCGGTCCTTGGCGGCGGCGATGTTGTTCAGCGCCTCCCAGGCCATGCCGCCGGTCAGCGCGCCGTCGCCGATGACGGCGGCGACGTGGTGGTCCTCGCGGCCGAGCACCTCGTTGGCCTTGGCCAGGCCGTCGGCCCAGCCCAGGACGGTGGAGGCGTGCGAGTTCTCGATGACGTCGTGGTCGGACTCGGCGCGCGAGGGGTAGCCGGACAGGCCGCCCTTGGTGCGCAGTCCGCCGAAGTCCTGGCGGCCCGTGAGCAGCTTGTGGACGTAGGCCTGGTGGCCGGTGTCGAAGAGGACCTTGTCCTTGGGCGAGTCGAAGACCCGGTGCAGGGCGATCGTCAGTTCGACCACCCCGAGGTTGGGGCCGAGGTGCCCGCCGGTCTTGGAGACGGCGTCGACGAGGAAGGACCTGATCTCGGCGGCGAGCTGGTCGAGCTCCTCCAGGCTGAGCCGGTCCAGATCGCGCGGTCCCTTGATGCGGGTCAGCAGCACCCGTGCCTCCTTGCAGTTGCTTGCTGGTCTGTCGAGTCTAATGTTCCGCTCGCGGCGGCGGTCATCGGGCGGTCCCTGGCGGGTCACACCTTTGTCATACATGTACACGGCACCGCGCGGTCACACATTCCAAACGGGCGTATACCCGCACAGTTGTACGCACATTTGTACGCACGGGTGCCCGGTGCCACACGAAGTGGCACCGGGCACTGTGACCGTTCTTACCGCACGAGCGCGGTGTCAGGCGCGTCCGGCCGTCTTCTGGGTCTTGCGGGTGACCGAGTCGATCACCACGGTGGCCAGCAGCACCGCACCGGTGATCATGTACTGGATCGGGGTGGCGATGCCTTCGAGAGCCAGACCGTACTGGATCGAGGTGATGACCATGACGCCGAGGAGGGCGTTCCAGGTCCGGCCCCGGCCGCCGAAGAGGCTGGTGCCGCCGATCACGGCCGCCGCGATCACGTTCATCAGCAGGTCGCCGGCGCCGGCGCTCTGGTTGGCCGCCGCGATCTTGGACGCCCAGAAGAGACCGCCGATGGCGGCGAAGGTGCCCGCGATGGCGAAGACCGTGATGCGGATCCCGGTGACGTTGATGCCCGCGCGCCGGGAGGCCTCGACGCTGCCGCCGAGCGCGAAGATGCTGCGGCCGAACGAGGTGCGGCGCAGGACGAAGTCCGTGCCGACCAGCACCAGCACGAAGAGCACCACCGCGAGCGGGAGGCCCTTGTACTGGTTGAACACCGCGGCGGGACCGAACGTGAACACGGCCAGCAGGCCCGTGCGCAGGGCGATCTCGCTCACCGGGCGGGACGGGACCCCCGCCGCCTCACGGCGCCGGTTGTCGAAGAAGCTGGCCAGGAAGTACCCGATCACCGCGATCGCGGCGAGGCCGTAGCCGGCCGCCACGTCCGTGAAGAAGTACGTGGTGAGCTGGCCCACCGGACCGTCGGGGTCGATGTTGATCGTGCCGTTGCTGCCGAGGATCTGCAGCATGGCGCCGGACCAGAAGAGCAGGCCCGACAGGGTGACCGCGAAGGCCGGTGCGCCGATCCTGGCGAAGAAGAAGCCGTGGATTGCGCCGATCAGGGCGCCGGCGGCGACCGCCGCCAGGATCGCCACCCACTGGTTGACCCCGTGGGTGACGGCCATGACCGCGAAGAGGGCGCCCGAGACACCGCTGACGGAGCCGACCGAGAGGTCGATCTCGCCGAGCAGGAGCACGAAGATGATGCCCACGGCCATCATGCCGGTGGCGACCATCGTGATCGCGATGTTGGTCAGGTTCTCCGGGGACAGGAAGTTCGCGTTCAGCCCCTGGAAGATGCCGCAGATGACGATCAGACCGATGACGACCGGGACGGAGCCCAGGTCGCCGGCCTTCATCTTGCGGCCGAACTCGCTCAGGTAGCCGGACAGGCCCTGCTCGCGCACGAGCAGGCGCGGGTCCACCGCGGGGATGGCGTCCGCCGGAGCGGCGGGGTTGGCCAGCTTGGCCACGTCTTCCGCCGAGGTGTGGTGTTCGGTGCTCACTTGCCGGCCTCCCCGGTGCGGGCCGCGCGGCGGGTCACGGCATTGTCCGTGGCACCCGTGATGGCGGAGATGATCTCTTCCTGCGACGTGTCCTTGACGTTGAAGACGCCGTTGTTGCGGCCCAGCCGCAGGACCGCCACCTTGTCGGCGACGGCCTTCACATCGGCCATGTTGTGGCTGATGAGGATGACGGCGTGGCCGCGCTCGCGCAGCCGCTCCACCAGGTCGAGGACCTGTGCGGTCTGCTCGACGCCGAGGGCCGCCGTGGGTTCGTCGAGGATGACGAGCTTGGGCTCGCCGAGCATCGAGCGGGCGATCGCCACGGTCTGGCGCTGGCCGCCGGAGAGCGAGGCGATGGGGATGCGGACACTGGGGATCCGGATGGACAGGGTGGTCAGGAGCTCGCGGGCGCGGCGCTCCATCTCCACCTCGTCCAGGACACCGCGGCGCTTGAGCTCGCGGCCCAGGAACAGGTTGCCGACGACATCGATGTTGTCGCACAGCGCGAGGTCCTGGTAGACCGTGGCGATGCCCAGGTTCTGGGCGTCGTGGGGCTTGCTGATCGAGACCGGCTTGCCGTCCCACTCGATGACTCCGTCATCGATGGGGTGGACGCCGGCGATCGTCTTGACGAGCGTGGACTTGCCGGCGCCGTTGTCGCCGACCAGGGCGACCACCTCGCCGGAGTGGATCTCGATTTCTACGTCGGTGAGCGCCTGGACGGCACCGAATCGCTTCGAGACCCCTCGCAACGCCAGCACGGGCGCAGCGGACACATGAACCATCTCCTTCGCCGCCTGACCGGCGGGGATGTCGTGCAGTAAGTGCAGGAGCGGGGTGGGCTGGGGGGATCGTTTCTGCCCGGCACCCCGCGGGTGGCGGGGAAGGAAGGGGCGGGGCGCCGGGCAGGCGCGGGGGTCCCGGTGGACCGGAGGCCGCGGGGGCGGACCTCCGACCGGCGGGACGACGGGCCTCGTGGGAGGCCTGGCGGGCCTGGGTGAGGCCCGGGGGGCCTACTTCAGGCCGAGGGTGGTGCAGGCGGCCGCGTACTTGTCGGTGCAGATCTCGTCGGCCGTGTAGACACCGTCCTTGATGACAGTGTCCTTGATGTTGTTCTTCGTCAGCGAGACGACGGGGACCAGGACCGAGGGGATGCCCTTGGTGCTGGGGCTGTCGACCGTGGAGGTGGTGACGCCCTCCAGCTTCTCGCCCTTGGCGAGCGCGACGGCCATCTTCGCCGCGGCCTCGGCCTCGGGGGCGTACGGCTTGTAGACGCTCATGAACTGCTCGCCCGCGACGATGCGCTGCACGCCGGCGAGTTCCGCGTCCTGGCCGGTGACCGGGGGCAGCGGCTCCATGCCGGCCGCCTTGAGGGCGGTGATGATGCCGCCGGCCATGCCGTCGTTGGCGGAGTAGACGCCGACGATCTTGTCCTTGCCCAGCGCGGAGATCGCACCCGCCATGTTGGTGTTGGCGTTCTCCGGCTTCCACTCCTTGGTGTCGTACTCCTTGCCGATGGTCACCTTGCCATCGAGGACGGAGTGCGCACCCTTCTTGAAGAGCGCCGCGTTCGGGTCGGTGACCGAACCGTTCATCATGACGATCTGGCCGGATCCGGCCTTGTCGCCCAGCGCCTCCAGCAGGGCCTTGCCCTGGACCTTGCCGACCTCTTCGTTGTCGAAGGAGGTGTAGGCGTCGATCGGACCCTCGGCGAGGCGGTCGTAGGCCACGACGGGGATGCCCGCCTCCTTGGCCTTCTTGACCGAGCCGGCGATGGCCTTGGAGTCCACCGCGTCGACGACGAGGACGTTCACCTTGTTGGTGATCATCGTGTCGACCTGGGAGTTCTGCGTGGTCGCGTCCTGCTTGGCGTTGGCGTAGACCACCTCGGCCTTGCCGCCGGTGAGTTCGGCGACCTTCTTCTCGAAGAGCGGCTTGTCGAACTTCTCGTAACGCGCGGTCTGGTTCTCCGGCAGGAGCAGACCGATCTTGATCGCGCCACCCGCGGCGGCGGAGCCGGACTCCTTCGGCTTCTCGCCGGCCTCCTTGGCGCTGCCACAGGCGGCAAGGGAAGCGGCCATGGCGGTGGCGGCTACGGCAACGGCGGCTCTGCGCATACGCGTGTTCATTTCTTGAACCTCCCTGACGAGGCCGCAACATTGCGGCCGAGGTGGACGTGAGTCAACCTCGGCCGCAGTTTGCCGTCAAGGAGTGAATCCTTAACGAGATGACAACGGTGCCATCCGTTATCTAACTGAAGGCAAGAGCTTGAGGGTCGGCGAACCGGCCAGAAGGGTCGAATCGCCCATCTCGCTCAGCACCAGGGCCAACGCGCCCAGCACCTCGGCCCGGCCGCCCAACGAGCCGGTGAGCACGGAGAGTTGACGTGCCGCACTGGGGATCGCGTACCGCCCCACCGACTCACGTATGGGAGCCAGGATCAGTTCACCGGCCTCCGCCAGCGAACCGCCGAGGACCACCCTGCTCGGATTGAGGACGTTGCACAGGTTCGCGACACCACTACCCACATGGCGGCCCACGTCGGCGATCAC
Organism: Streptomyces sp. NPDC051582; assembly: GCF_040681715.1. Taxonomy (NCBI): domain Bacteria; kingdom Bacillati; phylum Actinomycetota; class Actinomycetes; order Kitasatosporales; family Streptomycetaceae; genus Streptomyces; species Streptomyces sp. NPDC051582. The sequence goes on along the minus strand of NZ_JBFAZJ010000010.1, from coordinate 109,338 downwards.
GCGACGGCAGCCCGGATCGCCCTCCCGCGCCAGTTCGACCACGCGCTCCATGGTGAGTTCGGGCCCGTGCGTGCTCTGCAGCAGCGGCAGTACGTAGCGCGCCGCCGCGAAGGTCTCCAGGCAGCCGCGGTTGCCGCAGCGGCAGACCGGGCCGGACTCGTCCAGGGTGATGTGCCCGATCTCGCCCGCGGTGCCGCCGGGCCCCCGGTAGATCTGCCCGTTGATCACCAGGCCCGCGCCGACACCGCTCGCGACCTTGATGTAGGCGAGGTCCTTGACCCCCCGGCCGCTCCCCCACACCAGCTCCCCGAGCGCTCCGAGGTTGGCGTCGTTGTCCACGTAGACGGGCACGCCGAGGCGCTGCGAGAGCTCCTGGCGCGGGTTGATCCCGGCCCACCCCGGCAGGATCGCGGTGGAGCCCAGGGTCCCGGATTCCACGTCGATGGGGCCGGGGACGCCGAGGCCGACGCCGATGACCTTCTCCAGGCCCACCCCGATGCCCGCGATCAGTTCTCCGACCAGGGCTTCCGCCCGGTCGAAGCCGTCCGCCCAGGAGGCGTCCACGTCCAGCGGGGCCGATTTCTCGGCCAGGACCTGGTGGGCGAGGTTGCCGACGGCCACCCGCAGGTGGGTGTGGCCGAAGTCCACGCCGATCACGATGCCCGCGTCACCGCTGAGCGAGACGCTGCGTGCGCGGCGGCCGCCCGCCGAGGTGTCCGTGACCTCGACGGTCCCACCGTCCTTGAGCTCGCGGACGATGTTGGAGACCGTGGCCGCCGACAGTCCGGTGGACCGGGCGATCTCCGCCTGGGTCAGCGAACCCGCGAGCCGCACCGCCCGCACGACCCGTTCGAGATTCGCGCGGTGCAGCGAAGACTGCGATCCGGGAGTCTGCACGACTCATCCACTCCTGCCCATTAGCGACGGCTGGCCGTCGCCCCCCGAGCCGGCGTCGCGGCTTGGTGCTCCGAGACCCCGGCGTCTCTCCAACTTGTGAACCTTAAGTCGAGCCTTTGGCCCTCCAGACGTCAAGAGGCTGACACGGAACGAATCGGCCACTACCGGTCATAAGTATGAGAGACATCCCTCTGGATCGTGTTACGGTCGCTGAGGCAACCGGTTCTCTGCGGCTTTCGAGCCGGATCGGGTGCCCCGCAATGACGGCGCTACGCAAGGAGGTGTTCGGGATGAGTCCCGATCGAAGTCTTTGCAGCGCTCTCGTCGGCTGACCTGATCGGCTGATCTTTCCCTGAGTGCACACGGCCGCGGTACGTCGCGGTCCGGCAGCGGCACGCGCCGCTTCCCGTGCGGTTCTGCATTCCTTCCTTCTTCTCCCCCTCCCCTTCCTTCCGCATGCCCCGCCGCTTCGGCCGGGCGTGCGTCATCCATGCCCCTCGGCGCGCCCGGCTGCGCTTCGCGCCGTCCCGCGCCGACCCATGATCACTCCCCGTGACCGCGCGGCTCCGTGCTGCCCGGACGCGGCGGAGGGAGGTATTCGTCATGACCATGCTCACCCCCCGTACCCCGACCAAGCTCGCACCGCCGGGCCAGGGCCGCCGCGAGCGCAAGGCGGCCGAGCGTCAGGGCCGTACCCGGCTCGCCGGCGAGCGGCTCGCCGGATTCAGCGCCCGCCCCGGCGTCCGGGTCCTCCAGGAGCTCGACGCCTCCCTCAGCGGCCTCACGCATGCCGAGGCCGCCCTGCGCCTGGAGCGGCACGGCGCCAACGTCGTCGCCCACGAGCGGGCCCCGCGCTGGTGGTTCCAGCTGGCGAAGGCGTTCTGGAACCCCTTCATCGGCGTCCTCGTCTTCCTGGCCGCCGTCATGTGGTGGCAGGACCCGGCCGATCCGGGCGTCGTCATCCTCTCCGTGATGGTGGGGGTCAGCGGACTGCTGCGCTTCTGGCAGGAGTTCCGCTCCGGCCGGGCCGCCGAAGCGCTGAAGAAGCTCGTCACCACCACGTGCGCGGTGCAGCGGCGGGCCGGCAGCGGCTGCGCTCCCACCACCTTCGAGGTGCCCATGGACCAGGTGGTCCCGGGCGACGTGGTGAAGCTGGCCGCCGGTGACCTGATCCCCGCCGACCTTCGGCTCATCACCTCCAAGGACCTGATGGTCGGCCAGGCCGCCCTGTCCGGCGAGTCCCTGCCGGTGGCCAAGGCCGACACGCGTGCGCAGGACCTGGGCCAGTCGGAGACCACCGATCCGGTCGAGGCCGACAACCTCTGCCTGATGGGGACTTCGGTCACCTCCGGCACCGCCACCGGCGTGGTCGTCGCCACCGGTGGCCACACCTACTTCGGCTCGATGGCCGGCTCACTGGCCGGCGAGCGCCCGCAGACCAACTTCGACAACGGCGTGCGCAAGGTCAGCTTCCTGCTGATCCGCTTCATGCTGGTCATGGTCCCGGTCGTGTTCGCGATCAACGGTCTCACCAAGGGCGACTGGGACGAGGCCTTCCTCTTCGGCATCGCCGTCGCCGTCGGCCTGACCCCCGAGATGCTGCCGCTGGTCGTCTCCGCCAACCTGGCGCGCGGCGCGGTCGCCATGTCCGAGCGCAAGGTCGTCGTCAAGCGCCTCAACGCGATCCAGAACCTGGGCGCCATGGACGTGCTCTGCACGGACAAGACCGGCACCCTCACCGAGGACCGGATCGTCTTGGACCGCTACCTGGACGTGCACGGCGACGAGGACAACGAGGTCCTGGAGTACGGGTACCTCAACTCCCACTTCCAGACCGGTCTGAAGAACCTGATGGACCAGGCGGTCATCAACCGCGTGGACGAGGCCGAGGAGGTTGTCGTCGACGCGCGGTTCTCGATGGTCGACGAGATCCCCTTCGACTTCGCCCGGCGCCGGATGTCCGTGGTCCTGGACCGCAACAGCGTCGTCGGCGGACTCGGCCGCCCCGAGCACGTCATGATCACCAAGGGTGCGGTGGAGGAGGTCCTGGACCTGTGCACCCACGTGCGCGACCGGGGCGAGACGGTCGAGCTCACCGATCAGCTGCGGTGGCACGTCACCCGCATCGCCGAGGACAACAACCGCCGGGGCCTGCGCGTCCTCGCCGTCGCCACCCGCACGATGGACGGCGCGCGCTCCACGTACTGCGTCGCGGACGAGGACCGGCTGACCCTGGTCGGCTTCCTCGCCTTCCTCGACCCGCCGAAGGCCGACGCCGCCCGGGCGCTGCAGGCCCTGACGGACAAGGGCATCGCGGTCAAGGTCGTCACGGGCGACAACGACCTCGTGGCCGCCCGGGTCTGCGCGGACGTCGGCATCGACGTCGGGCACGTGGTGCTCGGCCCCGAGACCGACTCCCTCGACGACGCGGCGCTGCGCGCGCTGGCCGCCCGTACGACGGTCTTCGCCAAGGTCAATCCGGTCCAGAAGGCCCGGATCGTACGGGCCCTGCAGGCGGACGGGCACACCGTCGGCTTCCTCGGCGACGGCATCAACGACGCCGCCGCGCTGCGCGACGCGGACGTCGGCATCTCCGTGGACACGGCGGTCGACATCGCCAAGGAGTCGGCGGACATCATCCTGCTGGAGAAGGACCTGACCGTCCTGGAGCAGGGCGTGATCCAGGGCCGGACCACCTTCGGCAACACGATCAAGTACATCAAGATGACGGCCTCGTCGAACTTCGGCAACGTCTTCTCGGTCCTGGTGGCGAGCGCGTTCATCCCGTTCCAGCCGATGCTCGCGATCATGCTCCTGGTGCAGAACCTGGTCTACGACATCGCCCAGCTGGCGACGCCGTGGGACCGGATGGACGAGGAGTACCTGCGCAGGCCCCGCAACTGGGACGCCAAGGGCATCGGCCGGTTCATGGTCTGCATCGGCCCGATCAGCTCGATCTTCGACATCGCCATGTTCGTGATCATGTGGAACGTGTTCGGGGCCGACAGCGAGGCCAACCAGGCGCTGTTCCAGTCCGGCTGGTTCATCGAGGGCCTGCTCTCGCAGACCCTGATCGTCCACATGATCCGTACCCGGAAGATCCCGTTCGTCCAGTCCCGCGCCTCCTGGCCGGTGATGGTGATGACGATCCTCGCGGTGCTGACAGGGCTCTACCTGCCCTTCTCGCCGCTGGCCTCCTCACTGGGCTTCGTGGCCCTGCCGACGGGCTACTTCCCGTGGCTGATCGGCGTGCTGCTGGCGTACTGCACGCTCACCCAGCTCCTGAAGACCCTGTACATCCGCAAGTTCGGCACCTGGCTGTGACCGGCCGCGCAGAGGAGGGGGAGACCGATGCTGCTCGACGAATGGGAGATGGCCGGGCACCTGGCCGCCGCGCTCGGCTTCGGGGCGGCCATCGGCCTGGAGCGCCAGTGGCGGGCCCGGTTGGCCGGGCTGCGGACGAACGCGCTGGTGGCGGGGGGTGCGGCGCTGTTCGTGCTGCTCTCGCAGTACGGGTTCATCGGCGCCGTCTCGGAGGTCCAGTACGACGGCTCCCGGGTCGCGGCCCAGATCGTCTCGGGCATCGGCTTCCTCGGCGCCGGGGTGATCATGCGTGACGGGCTGAGCGTACGGGGCCTGAACACGGCCGCCACCCTGTGGTGTTCCGCGGCCGTGGGCTGCCTGGCCGGCACCGGGATGTTCGTCCTGGCGGCCTTCGGCACGGCGGGCGTGGTGGGGGCCAACCTCCTGCTGCGCCCGCTGGGCCGGCGCCTGGACCGCGAACCGCGCGGCGGGGCGGAGGTGGCCACCGACTTCCACTTCGAGGCCGTGTGCCTGGAGGCGGAGGAGGCCCACATACGCCACCGGCTGGTCGACGCACTCGGCCGGCCCGGCTACACGCTGCGCTCGATCCGCAGCCAGGACGGCCCGGAGGCCGGCCTGGTGACGGTGTCCGCGCTGCTGACCGCCGAAGGGGCGGCGGGGGGCCGGATGCTGGAGGAAGCGGTCAGCAACCTCTCGCTCGACCCGTCCGTCTCGGCGGTCAGCTGGTCGGTCGTGCCCGACCCCTCGGTCTCCGCTACTTGAGCGTGGACGAGGTCAGACCGGCCTGGATCTGCCGCTGGAAGGACAGGTAGACCACCAGCATCGGGATCATGGCGATGGTCACGCCGGCGAACAGCACCGGCAGGTCCGTCTCGTACCCCATCTGGTACTGCAGCTGGATCAGGCCCTGGGTGAGCATGTAGCGCTCGGGGTCCGATCCGGTCTGCGGCTGCATCAGCACCGACGGCAGGATGTACTGGTTCCACTGCCCCAGGACATTGAATATCCCGACGCTGATCAGGCCGGGCTTGGCCATCGGCAGCATCACCTGGAAGAAGATCCGGGTGTCGGAGGCCCCGTCGATCACCGCCGCCTCGTGCACGGCCGTCGGCAGCGTGCGGAAGAAGGAGTGCATGAAGAAGACGGTGAAGGGCATCGAGTAGGCCACGTAGACGAGGATCAGACCCTGGTACGTGTTGAGCATGTCCAGGCGCTTGACCATGAAGAACAGCGGGACGAGCGCCAGGAACACGGGGAACATGGCCCCGCTGACGAAGAAGTAGTAGAAGAGCCGGTTCCCCGGGAAGGGGTAGCGGGCCAGGACGTACGCCGCCATCGAGCCGAGCAGCATGGTCAGCGGGACCGAGAACACCATCACGATCAGCGTGTGGGCGAAGTAGTCGCCGATGCCCTTCTCCCAGGCCCGGGAGAAGGCGTCGAAGTGCCAGTTGGAGGGCCAGCTGAGGGCCGAGCCGCCGATCTGGGCGTCGGTCTTGAACGAGCCGAGCGCCAGCCAGATCAGGGGCAGGACGATCAGTATCGCCCAGACGGCGAGGAACCCGTGGGAGAAGACGTTCAGCACCATGCCGTCGGAGCCGCGCTTCGCGCCCTCCCCGGGGCTCCGGCTGCCGCCGGAGCGTTCGGCCGAGGCCTCGCCCGGCGCCTTGATCACCGTGGACTCTGCAGTCATCGTGGGACTCCGCTCAGAACTCGATGCGCTCGCGGCGGGTGGCGCGCAGCGTGACGACGGAGAGGATCATGGTCAGGACGAGCATGACGACGCCCATGGCGCAGGCGTAGCCGCTCTTGCCGAAGTACAGGAAGTTGCGCATCAGCACCGTGGCCATGACCTCGCTGTGGTGGTCGGGACCGCCTCCGAACTGGCCGGAGGTCATGGTCGACACCAGCACGAACATGTCCATGGCGGCGATGCCCAGGTAGACCGCGGAGGTCTGCACGGAGTCCCACAGCAGGGGCAGGGTGACCCTGAGGAAGGTCTGGGCGCGCCCGGCGCCGTCGAGCAGGGCGGCCTCGTAGATGTCCTTGGGCACGGACTGCATGGCGGCCGAGAAGAGCACCAGGTAGAAGCCGACCCCGTGCCAGACCACCACCAGGAGCAGGCACCACAGCACGAGGTTCGGCTGGTTGAGCCATTCGACGGGGTGGGCCTGGTCCACCAGGCCCAGCTTGGTGAGGAATCCGTTCAGCAGGCCGCCCTCGTCGCTGCGGTACACCGCGCCGAACAGCACGGCGAGGATGGCGAGCGACAGGACCTGCGGGAAGAAGTAGACGATCTTGTAGACGGCGGAGCCCCGGACGCCCCGCACCCCGCCCGCCCCGCTGCGCCCTCCCACGTTCACCATGAAGGCGAAGAAGAGGGCCAGCAGGATGGTGATCGTCGGGACGAACACCAGGAGCAGCAGGTTGTGCCACAGGGCCCCGCGGAAGACCTCGTCCTTCATCAGCGCGGAGTAGTTGTCCAGGCCGACGAAATCGAACGTGGGCGACTGTCCGGACCAGTTGGTGAAGGAGTAGCCGAACGTCTGGATGTACGGCCAGATGACGAAAGTCAGGTACAGCGCGAGCGGCAGGAAGAGGAAGCCGGCGATGAAGCCGGTCCTTCCCTTGCCCCGGGCTACTTGGCTCATGGTGTCCGCCCCTTGGACGATGTCAGCTGCGGTGGTTGTTCTTGGCGTTCGGGTCCTTGGCAGCCTTGTCTACCGCAGCCTGGGCCCGCTTGATCCATTCCTTTGGCAGGATCCGCTTGGCCATCAGCTCATTGGACGCGTTCTGGATCTCGGTGTCCATTTCGCTGTACCAGTCGGGGTACAGGTAGTTGAAGGTGTTCGTCCCGGCCGTCTTGACGGCCGCGACCGCGGACGCCGTGCCGGGGCGCAGCTTGACGTTCGGGTCGACGCCGTCCTTGACCACGGTCAGGGAGTTGGCCTGCTGGGCGAAGAGCGTGGACCATTCGCGCGACAGCATCGAGCGGAGGAACTCCAGGCCGCCGGCCTTGTTGGCGGCCTTCTCCGGGACGATGAAGGGCTCGCCGGCGCCGGCCCGGATGGCCTCGAAGGGCAGCTTGCTGTCGGCGAGGGTCGGGACCGGCAGGAACTTCATGTCGAAGTCCTCCGGCGTCTGCTTGAGCTGCTCGTTCTCCAGCCAGGAGCCGGAGGGGATGAAGGCCGCCTTGTACTGGTTCCAGGCGGTCTGGGACTCCGTGTGCGTGAGGCCGTTGGTGCCGGCCATCAGCAGGTCCTTCTCGACCACCTCGTAGATCGCCTCGACGGCGGCGAGGGCGGCGGGGTTGCCCTCGAAGGCGTTCGGCTCCAGGTTGTCGATCGCCTTCATGGCCTCCAGACCGCCCTTCTTGGCGATCAGGTCCATGATGACGACGTTGATGTAGTACGGGAACTTGCCCTGGTGGGCGAGCCCGCCGATGCCGGCCGCCTTGGCCTTGGCGCAGATGTCCAGGAACTCGTCCCAGGTCTTCGGCTCTGCCCAGCCCTTCTCCTTGAAGAGCTTGCCCGAGTACCAGAAGCCGAACACGGTGTAGACGTAGTAGAGGGCGACGAACTTGCCTCCCTGGGTGCCCTGTTCGACGGTGCCGGGGATGAGCATGTCCCGGACCTTCTTGGCCGGGTCGTCGAGCGAGGGCGCGTCGAGCACCGGGGTGAGCTCGGCGAGCTGGCCGCCCTTGGCGAGGACGTCGACCTTGATCTGCTGGGCGCCGGAGTCGTCGATGACGTCCGGCGGGTTGCCGCCGTTGAAGCGGGGCTGGAGCTTGGCGGCGATCTCCTGGGTGCCCAGGTGGGAGCTGGTGGTGCCCCACTTCTTGTCGAAGGCGGCCTCCCAGGCCTTCGCGTAGTCGTCGCCGAAGCCGCCCTTGAAGACGACCACGTCCAGCTTGCCGCCCTTGGCGACGCCGAACGGGTTCTCCTTGGTCACCGCACCCTTGTCCGGCCCCTTCGTGGTGTCCTCGCCGCCGGAGGCGCAGGCGGACAGGAAGCTCATCGTGGGCACCGAGATCAGTCCCAGTGCCGCCGAGCGCTTGATCAGGTCACGGCGGCCGATGCCCTCACCAGTGGATCCCATGCTCATGTCCTCGCCTTCGTCAGAAGTGTGAAGGAGGCCGGGACTCGACGAATGCCCGTGGTCACCGCACGTACGGACATCACCGCAGGTCCTCGCCATCCCCCCGGTCCGGTGCCGCTCTCACGGGATGAGCCGGACGAGGCACAGGTATAGTCCACTTCCGTTCATGTGAGCAAGATCATGCACACGGTTGTCCGTCAGCTTTTCCGAGTTGAGACCTCTCCGAAACCTGGCCCGGTCCGGAAAAAAGCGGAAGGGCCGTATCCCCTTGACGGGGATACGGCCCTTTGGTGCCGCTGGTACCGCTAGTGCCGCTGGTGCCGTCAGCCTCGGATGAGGTTGCGGAGCACGTACTGCATGATGCCGCCGTTGCGGTAGTAGTCCGCCTCACCGGGGGTGTCGATGCGGACGACCGCGTCGAACTCCACACCGGTGTCGGTGGTGACCTTGACGGTGCGCGGGGTGGTGCCGTTGTTCAGCTCCTCCACACCGGTGAAGGAGAAGGTCTCCTCGCCGGTGAGGCCCAGGGAGGCGGCCGAGGCGCCCTCCGGGAACTGGAGCGGGAGCACGCCCATGCCGATCAGGTTCGAGCGGTGGATGCGCTCGTAGGACTCGGCGATGACGGCCTTGACGCCGAGCAGCGCGGTGCCCTTGGCGGCCCAGTCGCGGGACGAGCCCGAGCCGTACTCCTTGCCCGCCAGGATGACCAGCGGGATGCCGGCGGCCTGGTAGTTCTGGGAGGCGTCGTAGATGAACGCGACCGGCGCGTCCGGGGCCGTGAAGTCGCGGGTGAAGCCGCCCTCGGTGCCCGGCGCGATCTGGTTGCGCAGGCGGATGTTGGCGAAGGTGCCGCGGATCATGACCTCGTGGTTGCCGCGGCGGGAACCGTACGAGTTGAAGTCGCGGCGCTCGACGCCGTGCTCGGTGAGGTACTTGCCGGCCGGGGTGTCGGCCTTGATCGCACCGGCCGGGGAGATGTGGTCGGTGGTGACCGAGTCGCCCAGCTTCGCCAGCACGCGCGCGCCGGCGATGTCGGAGACCGGGGTGGTCTCCATCGTCATGCCCTCGAAGTAAGGGGGCTTGCGCACGTAGGTCGACTGCGGGTCCCACTCGAAGGTGTTGCCCGTCGGGATCGACAGCGCCTGCCACTGGGCGTCGCCCGCGAAGACGTCCTGGTAGGACTTGCTGAACATGTCCTCGCCGATGGCGTTCGCCACGACGTCGTTGACCTCGGCCTCGGAGGGCCAGATGTCCGCGAGGAAGACCGGCTTGCCGTCGGTGTCGGTGCCCAGGGCGTCCTTGGTGATGTCCACCTTCATGGAGCCCGCGATGGCGTACGCGACGACCAGCGGCGGGGAGGCCAGGTAGTTCATCTTGACGTCGGGGTTGATGCGGCCCTCGAAGTTGCGGTTGCCCGAGAGCACCGAGGTGACCGCGAGGTCGGCCTCGTTGATCGCCTTCGAGATCTCCTCGTCCAGCGGACCGGAGTTGCCGATGCAGGTGGTGCAGCCGTACCCGACGAGGTTGAAGCCCATCTTGTCCAGGTACGGGGTCAGGCCGGCCTTGTCGAAGTAGTCGGTGACGACCTTCGAGCCGGGGGCCAGGGTGGTCTTGACCCAGGGCTTGCGGGTCAGGCCCTTCTCGGACGCCTTCTTGGCCACGAGCGCCGCGGCGACCATGACGTAGGGGTTCGAGGTGTTGGTGCAGGAGGTGATCGCGGCGACGGTGACGGCGCCGTGGTCGATCTCGAAGGAGGTGCCGTCGGCCAGGGTCACCAGGGTGGGCTTGGTGGGCACACCGTTGGAGGACGCCGGGGCGTCGGACGCCGGGAAGGACTCCTTGCCGGCCTCCTCGTCGTCGGAGACGTAGTTGCGTACGTCGACGGCGAACTGCTCGGCGGCGTTCGCCAGGACGATGCGGTCCTGCGGGCGCTTCGGGCCGGCGATGGAGGGGACGACCGTGGAGAGGTCGAGCTCCAGCTTCTCGGAGAAGTCCGGCTCGGCGGCCGGGTCCAGCCACAGGCCCTGCTCCTTGGCGTACGCCTCGACGAGCGCGACCTGCTGGGCGTCGCGGCCGGTCAGGCGCAGGTACTTCAGGGTCTCGTCGTCGATCGGGAAGATCGCGGCGGTGGAGCCGAACTCCGGCGACATGTTGCCGATGGTGGCGCGGTTCGCCAGCGAGGTGGCGGCGACGCCCTCACCGTAGAACTCGACGAACTTGCCGACGACGCCGTGCTTGCGCAGCATCTCGGTGATCGTCAGCACGAGGTCGGTGGCGGTGGTGCCGGTGGGCAGCTCGCCGGTCAGCTTGAAGCCCACGACGCGCGGGATCAGCATGGAGACCGGCTGGCCGAGCATCGCGGCCTCGGCCTCGATGCCGCCGACGCCCCAGCCCAGCACGCCCAGGCCGTTGACCATGGTGGTGTGCGAGTCGGTGCCGACGAGGGTGTCGGGGTACGCCTGGCCGTTTCGGACCATGACCGTGCGGGCCAGGTGCTCGATGTTGACCTGGTGGACGATGCCGGTGCCCGGGGGGACGACCTTGAAGTCGTCGAAGGCGGTCTGGCCCCAGCGCAGGAACTGGTAGCGCTCCTTGTTGCGGCCGTACTCCAGCTCGACGTTCTGCGCGAAGGCGTCCTTCGTGCCGAACTTGTCGGCGATGACCGAGTGGTCGATGACCATCTCGGCGGGCGAGAGCGGGTTGATCTTCGCCGGGTCGCCGCCGAGGGCCTTCACGGCCTCGCGCATCGTGGCGAGGTCGACGACGCAGGGGACGCCGGTGAAGTCCTGCATGATCACGCGAGCCGGCGTGAACTGGATCTCCTCGCTGGGCTGGGCCTGCGAGTCCCAGTTGCCGAGCGACCGGATGTGGTCGGCGGTGATGTTCGCGCCGTCCTCGGTACGGAGCAGGTTCTCCAGCAGGACCTTCAGGCTGTAGGGAAGGCGGGCGGAGCCCTCGACCTTGTCCAGCTTGAAGATCTCGTACGACTCGTCGCCCACCTGCAGCGTGCTGCGGGCGTCGAAGCTGTTCGCCGACACGACAGTCTCCTTCATGCATGAAATTCGCGCGTTTTACCGCAATCCTGCCGCCACGCCCTGTGGCCAATCCGCTAAGGTAAGGCTAAGTTAGGTGAGCCTTACCAGCAGGGGCGGCTGCGGTACGCCTTCGGCAGATATCTCGATGTCGAGATAACTCTAATGCATTGCCGCGCCCTGGTCATGCACGGCATGGGCCAGATCACAGTCGGGGAACGCCCCCGGAGGTTCGGGAGGACGTACGCGAAGACGTACGGAGGGACGTACGGGAGGACGTACGCACGGTCAGCGCGGCCGGGACGGTCAGCTGGCCGGGCTCCGCTCCGTGCGGGGACTCCAGCAGCGCCACGAGCGCGGCGACGGCGCTCTCCCCGATCACCTCCGGGCGCAGGGTCACGGTGCTCACGGGCGGGTCGCCCGCCGCGTACGAGGGGTCCTCGCTCGCGCAGACGAGCAGCAGCTCGTGCGGTACCCGCAGCCCGTGCCGGGCGGCGGCGGCCAGCACCTGGCGCCCGCCCGGGTCGTACACGCAGTACACCGCGTCGGGGCGGGGGCGGCCGGGCGCGGCGAACACCGGGTCGAAGGCGTGGCCGGCGGCGTCCTGCGGGTCGAACGCGACCACCACTTCGGCCACCCCGCGCTCGGCGCACCAGCCGGCGTACGCCGAGGTGACGGCCTCGGTGTAGTACTCGCGGCCGTACGCGGAGTGCAGCGCGATCCGCGTGGCCCCGGCGGCGGCGAGGTGGTCGAGGACCTCGCGGGTGGTGGCCTCGTGGTCGTTGTCCACCCACACGTCCCCGGGCCTGGGGTCGGGGGGCCGGCCGTCGAAGACCACCGGCAGACCGCGGGCCCGCAGGGCGCGGAGCACCGGATCGCCCGCCGGGCTGTCGAGCAGCAGCATCCCGTCGACGGCGAGGTCGTGCCACAGCGGTTCGGCGCCCCGGTCGGCGGGCAGCAGGGTGAGGGCGTAGCCGCGGGCGTGGGCGGCCGCGGTGGCGGCGGTCAGCAGCCGGGAGAAGTAGGCGATCTCGACGTAGTTCCAGGGGGAGCCCGCGTACGTGGTGACGGCGAGGCCGAGCGTACGGGTGCGGGGGCCGCGGCGGGCGCTGTAGCCGAGGGCGGCCGCCACCTCGCGGACCCGGCGGCGGGTGGACTCGCCGACGCGGCCGGTGCCGCCCAGCGCGTGCGAGACGGTCGCCGTGGAGACCTCCGCGGCGCGCGCGATGTCGGCGATGGTCGGTCCGGGGCCGGGCACGGGGTCATCGTACGGACGGCGGTGCGGATTTCGTCGGCCGCGGCGGGTTCTGGTTAAGGGGTTAATCAAACAGTGTCCTGGCCACACCGACGTTTGGAGTGGCCATGACCTCTGCTTCCTTCCCTTCCCCCTCTTCCCCCTCTTCCCCCTCTTCCCCCTTGTCGCGCCGGGGCCTTCTCGGAGCCGTCGGCGCCGTCGGGGCGGCGGGCGCGGCCGGTCTGCTGGGCGCGGGGCCCGCGGCGGCGGCCACCGCCTCCGGCGGGCGCGGTTCGGCCGCCCTGGTGATCCACGGCGCCCGGGTGTTCACCGGGACCGCGGGCGGCGGGGCGCCGGTCGAGGCGGTGGCGGTCGGGCGGGACGGGAAGATCCTGGCCACCGGGAGCGGTTCGGCGGTGCGCCGGCACATCGGGCGGGACACCGAGGTCGTCGACGCCCGCGGGAACACGGTGATGAGCGGCATCCACGACGGTCACGTGCACCCGCTGGGCGCCGGAGACCGGTCGCTGCGGCCCTCGCTGGAGGGGGCCGAGACCACGCTGCCCGAGCTGCGGGAGCTGCTGACCGGTTTCCTCGCCGACACCGGGGGCGCCGGCGCGGAGCCGGACCGCTGGCTGGTGGTGGAGGACTGGAATCCGGTCGGGCTGCTGCCGACCGGGAGCGTGCCGCACCACTCGATGCTGGACGCGCTGGCGACCCGCAGGCCGGTCGCGCTGGTCGGCGGCGACGGGCACAACATCTGGGTCAACCGGCGGGCCCTGGAGATCGCCGGGATCACGGCGGCCACCCCGGACCCGGTCGGCGGCCGGATCGTGAAGGGGGCCGACGGGCAGCCGACCGGCGTCCTGAAGGACGACGCGCAGGACTTGGCGAAGCGGCACGTCCCGGAGGCCTCCCGGGCCGAACTGGTCGCGGCCTGCGCGAAGGTGCTGGAGCTGGCGGCGGCGTCCGGGGTCACCACGATGATGGACGCCCTGGTCGGACGGCACGAGCTGGAGCTCTACCAGGCCCTGGCGGCGGCGGGGAAACTGCCGCAGCGGATCGTCCCGGCGATCCGGCTCGACGCCGGGCAGACCAAGGACCCGGCGGCCGCGCTGGCGTACGCGCGCGGGCTGCGGCGGGAGTTCGAGGGGGTGCGGGGCCTGCGGTTCGGCATGGTCAAGGTGTTCCTGGACGGGGTCATCGAGTACCCGGCGCAGACGGCCGCGCTGCTGGAGCCGTACCTGGACGGCAACGGCAGGCCCACGGCGAACCGGGGCGAGCTCTACACCTCGGCGGCCGACTACGGCCGGCTGACGGCGGCCTTCAACAAGGCCGGCTGGCAGCTGCACGCCCACGGGCTCGGGGACCGGGCGGTGCGTACCGCTTTGGACGGGTACGCGTACGCCCACCGGGTGACCGGGCAGCGGGACGCGCGCAACGCGATCGCCCACCTGCAGATCGTGGACCCGGCGGACCTGCGGCGCTTCGCCCAGCTGGGCGTCGCGGCCTGCATGCAGCTCCAGTGGGCGGCCGAGGACACCTGGACGATGGACGCGCTGCTCCCGTACATCGGTCCGCAGCGCCACCGGTGGATGTACCCGGCGCGCAGCCTGGAGCGGGCCGGGGCCCGGCTGACCGGCGGCTCGGACTGGCCGGTGGACGCGCTCCAGGTGTGGAACCAGCTGCGGACGGCCATCGACCGGCAGGGCGCGTACGGGACGGGTGAGCTGCACCGGGAGCTGGAGGGGCTGAGCCGGAACTCGGTGCTGCGGATGCACACGGCCGGGACCGCGTGGCAGCTGCGGCAGGAGGGGCTGACGGGGACGGTGGAGCAGGGCAAGGCCGCGGACCTGGTGCTGCTGGACCGGGATGTGACCCGCTGTCCGGTGGCCGACATCAGCGGAACCGGCGTACGGATGACCCTGGTCGGCGGCCGGGTGGTGCACGACGCGGACTCGGAGGCGGGCCGCGCCGCGGCGGCCCGGGCGGCGCGCGCGGGATCCGGACCGCGCCCGGCGGCGTACGCGGCGGTGCACGGGGGCCGCCACCACGCGTGCGGTCACTAAATCTACATAATGAGGGGGATGTCCATAATTGGAGCGATGCGTTGCGAGACGGGTGGAAGCGACACGCAGAACATCTGACGGTCGGTAACACCCGTCTGCCACACCCGACGCAGAGGGCATCTCATATCTGAGATACGGTGCATCCATGGCAGACGACTACCTCGTACGCATCGGCAAGCTCATCCGTGACGCCCGGCAGCACCGGGGCTGGACGCAGAGTCAACTCGCGGACGCGCTGGGCACCAGCCAGAGCGCCGTGAACCGGATCGAGCGCGGCAACCAGAACATCAGCCTTGAGATGATCGCCCGAATCGGTGAAGCCCTCGACAGCGAAATCGTCTCTCTGGGCTACGCCGGCCCGATGCACCTGCGGGTCGTCGGCGGCCGCCGGCTGTCCGGCGCCATCGACGTCAAGACGAGCAAGAACGCCTGCGTGGCCCTGCTGTGCGCCACGCTGCTCAACAAGGGCCGCACGGTGCTGCGCCGGGTCGCCCGCATCGAGGAGGTCTACCGGCTCCTCGAAGTCCTGAACTCCATCGGCGTCCGCACCCGCTGGATCAACGAGGGCGTGGACCTGGAGATCGTCCCGCCGGCCCGCCTCGACATGGACGCCATGGACGCGGACGCGGCCCGGCGCACCCGGAGCATCATCATGTTCCTGGGCCCGCTGCTGCACCGGATGGACCAGTTCCGCCTGCCGTACGCCGGCGGCTGCGACCTCGGCACCCGCACGATCGAACCGCACATGATCGCCCTGCGCCGCTTCGGCCTGGACATCACGGCGACCGAGGGCATCTACCACGCGAAGGTCGAGGCGGGGGTCTCCCCCGGCCGCCCGATCGTGCTGACCGAGCGCGGGGACACGGTCACCGAGAACGCGCTGCTGGCCGCCGCCCGGCACGACGGCGCCACGGTCATCCGCAACGCCTCCTCCAACTACATGGTCCAGGACCTGTGCTTCTTCCTGGAGGCGCTCGGCGTGCGCGTGGACGGCATCGGCACGACGACGCTGACGGTCCACGGCATCCCGAACATCGACGTGGACGTGGACTACTCCCCCTCCGAGGACCCGGTCGAGGCGATGAGCCTGGTCGCGGCCGCGGTGGTCACGGAGTCGGAGCTGACGATCCGCCGGGTCCCGATCGAGTTCATGGAGATCGAGCTCGCGGTACTGGAGGAGATGGGCCTCGACCACGACCGCTCGGCGGAGTACACGGCGGACAACGGCCGCACCCGCCTGGTGGACCTGACGGTCCGCCCCTCGAAGCTCGAAGCCCCGATCGACAAGATCCACCCGATGCCGTTCCCCGGGCTGAACATCGACAACGTCCCGTTCTTCGCGGCCATCGCGGCAGCGGCCCAGGGCCAGACGCTGATCCACGACTGGGTGTACGACAACCGGGCCATCTACCTGACGGACCTCAACCGCCTCGGCGGCCGCCTCCAGCTCCTGGACCCCCACCGCGTCCTGGTCGAGGGCCCGACGCGCTGGCGCGCGGCGGAGATGATGTGCCCGCCGGCCCTCCGCCCGGCGGTGGTCGTCCTCCTGGCGATGATGGCGGCCGAAGGCACCTCGGTCCTGCGCAACGTCTACGTCATCAACCGCGGCTACGAGGAACTCGCGGAACGCCTCAACTCGGTGGGCGCCCAGATCGAGATCTTCCGCGACATCTAGGGAGTCGGACACAAGGTGGCCGAGCAGGCAGTGCAGACGCTCCCTCAGAAGTGGCCGATGACCTACGAGATCACCTCCTCACACCCCTCGGCGCCCCCCAACCCCTTCCGTCGCCTCGTGCACGGCACGCGCCGCGGTAGACGCGTTGACTGACGTGCCATCAGTGACACGGGCGCGCACTTGAGGCCCCATCACCCCTCACCAGGGGTGATGGGGCTTCGGTCTTTTGATCCGCATTTGCCAAGAAAAGCGCAGGCCAAAGGCCCCCACCGGGAACCGATGCAGCGCTTGACGCTACCCAGAGTGGACGAATACCGTCCGTGCGTGGCCGACCGGGTCCCGCCTCTCGGGGAGCTCGGGAAGCCGTGCGACGCCTCAACTCGCCTCGGCCGGCCCGGTGTCGCCGACCACTTCAAAGCCGCAGGGAAAGCAAGAGACCTGCCCACCCCCGGAGCCGGGCAGCGTCCCGTGTACTTCGGGCGCTCGCCCGGCCGCGTTCGCCCGGGAGGTGAAGGAGGCCAAGGCGCAGCGCCGTCCACTCACGGTCTTCCTGCCGACGGGGGCTCTCGGCGTTCACGACGCGGACGGCATCGAGCCGGCCCCCCACCGCCCGAATCGGTATCGGGATCGGCGGCAGCGGTGACACCTCGGCCACGGCGACCGCCGTACCCGCTCCTTCCGCCTCCCCCTCCGCGAACGTCCTGACGATGCCTGACATCGCCGGCAAGGACGTCGCTCAGGCGGTGCTGCTCCTGAGGCCGTACAAGCTCGATCGCATCGACCGGAGGAGCGCCTACACCGACGTCGCCCTTCCCTCGAACACGGACGACTGGATCGTCTGCACCCAGAACCACGACAAGGGCGAGGTCATCACGGAGCCGCAGAAGATGACCGTGCTCCTGCACATCACCGATCCCGGCACCCCGTGCCCGAAGCTGCTGGGCAACCCGCTCCACCCGGCGGCCACCCACACGCCTGCGCCCGGCATCGCCCCGGATCCGGAAGCCTCCCTGGCCCGCGCCTTGGCACCCGGCATCGCAAGGGGCGGTGCCGGCGGACGACGGCCGCAGCTCGACGCGGGGCGCTAGTCGATGTGGAAGGCGTGGAGCCTGGTCGTGTCCCGGGCGTAGAGCCGGGTGGCGCCGGGGTCGGAGGCCAGGGTGTCCGCGCGGGTTTCGTAGCGCCAGACCGGGCGGTGGGTGCGGGTGTCCACCGCCCGGAGGCCGGTGCTGTCCATGCTGTAGACGTGGCCGGCGGATACCACCGGGGCGATGTCGCCGTTGGGGACGGCGTCCTTCACGGGGGGCTCCGTCCAGCGCTCGGTGCCCGTGCGGGCGTCCACGGCGACGATGCCGCCCGCGCCCTCGACGGCATAGACGACCCCGTCGCGGACGGTGGGGATGCCGTAGCGGCGTTGGCCGTACAGGTTCTTCACCTGCTCGCGGTCCTTGCCGAAGGACCAGGCCGGAGCACCGTCGGAGAGCCGCACCGCCTGGAGGGTCGCGGTGCCCAGGTAGACGTGTTCCTCGTCCGCGGCCAGCCGGTGGGGCACCGCGCCCGGGACGGACAGTGACTTCTGCCAGCGCGTCGCACCGCCGGCGGTGTCGTGCAGGGCCAGGGTCAGGGTGTCGCCCGCGTCGGCGCGGCGGCACAGGAGCAGTCCGCCCTTGACCGGCTTGCCGCGCACCACGGCCGGGAGGTTCCGGGCGACCAGGTCCTTGTCGGGGGCCGGCGCGGGCCGGCGCCACAGTTCGCGGCCGGACTGCAGGCTCGCCGCCACCAGGAACCACGCCTCGCCCGCGGCGGACTTGGCAAGGAGGTACGCCGCGGCGCCGTCCACGCACAGCAGTTGGTTGAGTACGTGGGTGCCGTCGAAAGCCGGCAGCTTCACGACGGGGGACGGCTCCTTGCCGGACTCCAGAGGGAGGAGCAGCACCTCAAGTGCTGCCGGGTCAGGGGCGTCGGGCTCCTTCAGCGCGTACAGCGCCGTGCCGTCGGTGGTGACGCGCCAGGTGTGCGTGATGCGGTAGTCCTGCCGCGGTGCGCCCGTCTGCGCGTCCATGCCGACGGCCGTGATCCCCGCGACCGCGAAGAGCAGGCTGCCGACCCGCAGCGGCTCGGCGCCCTCTCCCGTGCGCGCGATGTCGCGTGTCCACAGCGGGGCGGGGGCGGGTCGCAGGGGGAGCTGGGCGTCCGGCGCCCCGTCCTGGGCCCGGTTGGCCCGCCAGGCCCACAGGCCTCCGCCGGCGAGGCCCGCGCCGCCGACCGCGGCTGCGGCCAGCGTGAGCAGGGTGCGGCGCGAGACGCCCGTCGCACGGGGTTCCGCGGCAGGCGGCGGGAGCCGGTCCGGGGGCTCGCGCCAGACCAGTGCGCTGCGCCGGGCGATGTCCGCGAGGACGGGCTGCGGCAGCCCGTCCTCGAAGAGGCCGTCCCCGGGCGCGAGCAGCTGCGCCAGCTCGGCGGTCGCGGGCCGCCGTGCCGGGTCCTTGTCCAGGCAGCGGGCGAGCAGCCGCGCCAGTCCCACCGGTACGCCGCTCAGGTCGGGCTCCGCGTACCGCACCCGGTAGAGGAGGTCGGCGGCCTGCCCGCCGCCGAACGGGGCGTGCCCGCTCGCCGCGAAGACGAGGACCCCGGCCAGCGCGAACACATCGCCCGCCGGGGTGTGTTCGAGACCGCCCGCCTGCTCGGGGGACATGTACGCGGGCGTGCCCGCCACCGCACCGACCCGCGTCAGCCGCTCGTCGCCGAGGGCGCGGGCGATACCGAAGTCGATGACCTTCGGCCCGGCCGCCGTGATCATGATGTTGGACGGTTTGAGGTCGCGGTGCACCACGTCCGAGCGGTGCAGCAGGCCGAGCGCCCGGGCGAGGTCCGCGCCCAGCGTCCGGACACCCGGCTCGGGCAGCGGTCCCCCGGCGCGTACCGCCTCGTCCAGCTGCGGTCCGATCAGGTACTCGGCGGCCAGCCAGGGCGTCGCGGCCAGGGCGTCGGAGGCGAAGACGCGGGCGCCGTACCGGTCGCCGATGATCCGGGCCGCGTCCGCCTCCAGCCGGAACCTGGTGCGGAAGTCGGTGTCGGCGGCGATCCGGGCGTGCGCGGTCTTGAGCGCGACCGTGCGCCCGCCCGCCGAGCGGGCCAGGTAGACCGTGCCCATGCCGCCGCTGCCCAGCCGGGCGAGCAGCCGGAAGCCGCCGACCTGCTGCGGGTCTTCGTGGGTGAGCGGCGCGAACGGGGAACGGGGGGCGTCCGGCGAAGGGGCGGGGTTCGGCGACGGGGGAAGGTCCGGGGAGGCCGCCGGGTCGGAGGAGGCCGGGGGGGTCGGGGAGGCCGGGGGCGATACCTGGGGCATGGGGGTCAGTGCACCTTCCGGGCCGGCGCGAGCGGCTCCCGTGCCGCGGTCAGTTCCATGCCGAGCAGCCATGCGGACTGGTGCGCCAGCGCGGCGACGACACGACCCGGCAGCGGCAGGGGGGCCGCGTGGTCGAGGACCGTCCCGGCCGGCAGCGGCGAGGCCTCCGTGGGGCCGGTACCCGCGACCGGTGCCGCGAGCTCGCGCAGCAGCTCCTGCGCCGACGGCCGGTCCGCGGGGTCGCGCGCCAGGCACGCGGCCACCGGGCGCCGCAGCCCCGGCGGCAGTTCGCTCTGCTCGGGCACGGTGTGCCCGGTCGAGGCGTACGCCAGCACGGCGCCGAGCGCGAAGACGTCCCCGAGCGGTCCGGGCGGGCCGCCCGCCGCCTCCTGCGCGGCGAGACAGCCGGCATCGAGCCCGGGAAGCCCCGCCCGCGGTGTCCCCTCGGGGGCGGCCGCCCGTACCGCACCGAAGCAGGTCAGCAGCGGGCCGCCCGGGGTGAGCAGTACGGCTGCCGGCGACAGGCCCGCGTGCGTCACGCCCCGGGCGTGCGCGGCGGCCACCCCCTCCGCCAGCGCGGCGCCCAGTCCGCGGACGAGGTTCTCGGGCAGCGGGCCGCCGTACGCGGCGAGCACGGCCGGCAGCGGCAGCACGGGCGTGTACGGGGCCGCGTACCAGGGCAGTCCGGCCGTCCCGCCCACCTCGGCGACGGTGAGGAACCGGGCCACGGACAGCCGTCGGGCCCACTCGGCCTCGATCGCCCACCGGGAGGGATCGGCGCCCACCCGGGGCAGGACGACGAGGACGGTGCGCTCGCCGTCGGCGGTGCGCGCCAGGTAGCGGCGTTCGGGAACGGTGCGCTCGGTGGAATCGGCGTCGAGCCGGGCCAGGGTCGTGTACGGCCCGATGTACGGCGGGTCGTCCTGGCGTAGGCGTTCCATGCGCGGTCCCCGGGGTCGGTGAAGTGGCGGACCGAGCCTAAGCGCTGGTCGGGGGCGCGGCAGAACCGGGTGAGCGCTGCCGCGGGCGGGGCCTCGGCCGGAGCGGCGGGCAGGGCCGCGGGCACCGTGATCAGTCGACGGTGGGCATGGCCGTGAGCTTCCCGTCGTTGACGAGGAAGACGCGGTTCCCGGCGCCGGAAACGGCCCAGGGGCCCTGCGACTCGGGCGCCACGGTCCAGTACAGGGCGCCGTGCTCGGCGGAGTAGGCCGACACGCCGCTCCCGTCCGCCTCGACCGCCCAGACCGTGCGGCTCTGCACCACGGGGAGGGTGTTCGGCAACGAGCCCTTCCCGCCGCGGACTTTCGACCACGGCAGACCGGTGCCGGTCCTCGCCCAGCTCAGTGCCGAGCCGTGCACGCCGATGACGTAGTCCCCGTACGGGGCCACCGGACCCCAGTCGGCGGTGGCCGGCTGCGCGCCGTGCTCGGTCTCGTCCGCCTGCCACTTCGCCTTTCCGTCGGCGAGGTTGCGGGCGCTCAGGTTCCGGCCGCCCAGATACGCGGTGTCCTTGTCGACGAGGGGTGCGACGGCCGACTTCGCCTGACCGTTGACCCACCAGACCGTGTCTCCCGTCGAGGTGTCGACGGCGAGGACGTCGCCGTCGGCGCCGGACACGACGAGCCGTCCCGATCCGGCCGCGGCCAGCGGCCCGGCGCCCTGTACGGCGCCCTGGGCCAGCCGCACCGTCCAACGGACCTTGCGGCTGCGGGTGTCCACGGCGCGCAGCCGGCGATCGCGGGTCAGCAGGTAGACGGCCGACTCGTCGGCGGCCAGGATGCGGCCGGTGTCGGCGCCCGCCACCTTCCACGACCGCCTGCTGGTGGAGGCTTCGAAGCCGAGGAGCGCACCGCCGGCGTCGGCGGTCACGAACCCCTGGTCCGGCAAGGCGAGGAGGCCGGCCTTCGGCGACACGTCCGCCAGCCGCCACTTCTCCTTGCCGTCGTGGCTCGTGCGGGCCGCCAGCCCGCCCCCCTTGGCGGCGAACACGACCACGTCGAGCAGCGGCAGCGGGGGCGTGACCACGCCGTCCACCGCCTGCGCCGCCACCGGGAGCGGCCCCCACAGGGGCGTCGGCAGCCGGCCGTAGGCGTCGGCCGACAGGGACATCGGCTGCTCGGTGCGGGCCGGCCCGGCGGCGGGGAGCGGACGCGTGTCGTCCCGCAGCAGCCACCAGGAGCCGGTCGCCGTGCCCGAGGCGACCAGCACGCCGCCCGCCGCCAGCGAGCCGCGCAGCAGCCGGCGGCGGGACGGCCCGGCGGCGGAGCCGGAGCCGGAGCCGGCCCCCGGTCCGTCGAGCGCGGTCTGCCGCTTGGCGTCGGCGGTCCGGCGGGCGATGTCGTCGGCGATCGGCCCCTTGAGCCAGGCCCGGTCCGCCCCGCGCGGCGGGGCGAAGGCGGCCTCGATCTGCTCGGGTGTCGGCCGGTGCGCCGGGTCCTTGGCGAGGCAGGGCGCGATCAGGTGCCGCACGTCCGCCGGAACGGAGGCGAGTTGCGGTTCACCGTGCACGACCTCGTACTGCACGGCGGCCACGTGCGTCCCGTCGAACGCGCGCTGACCGCTCGCCGCGTACGCGAGCACCGCGCCGAGCGAGAAGACGTCCGCGGCTGGGCCGACGCGCCGGCCGAGCACCTGCTCGGGGGCGCCGTAGCCGGGGGTGACGGGGACCTGGCCCGTGGTGGTGAGGGTCAGCCCGTGCTCGGGGCGGGCGATGCCGAAGTCGATGACGCGCGGGCCGCCCGAGGTGAGGACGATGTTGGCCGGCTTCAGGTCGCGGTGGACCAGGCCCGCGGCGTGGATCTCCCGCAGGGTGGCGGCGAGGGAGGCGGTCAGGGCCCGTACGGTGTCGCCGCCGAGCGGCCCGTACCGGCGTACGGCCTCGTCGAGGGTGGGCCCGGCGAGGAACTCGGTGGCGATCCACGGGCGGTTGCCCTCGCTCTGCGCGTTCAGCACGCGGGCCACGCCGCTGCCGGTGACCGACTGCGCGGTCCGCGCCTCGCGCAGGAAGCGCTGGGCGAGGTTCGGGTCGTCGGCCAGTTCGGGGAGCAGGACCTTGACCGCGGCGGGCCGGCCGGCGCCGTCGCGGCCGAGGTAGACCTTGCCCATGCCGCCTTCGCCGAGGATGCCGACGACCCGGTACGGGCCGAGCCGGATCGGGTCGCCGGGGCCGAGCGGTTCCATGGGGTACTGCCTTCTGTCGGGGGTGGGTCGGCCCGTAGCCCGGGCCTGCCCGATCCTAGGCGGGGTCCGGCCGGCCGGCAGTGGCGCACCTGGCTGCATGCGCATGCCAGGGAAAACGGCGCGAAACCGGTGCACGTGTGGTGGAGTGACACGCGTACGCTGCGGCGGTTGCGCAGAGTGTTGATCTTGGGGGGTCAGACGTGTTCCAGCGTCGGGGTTTTGCCGTGGCGGCGGTCGTGGGCGTCGTGGTCGCGCTCGGCAGTGGGTGCGAGGATCCGGCCCCCAAGGAGGGTTCGGCGGGGGCGGGTTCGGCGGCCGCCGTCGCGCCCTCGCCCTCGTCCTCGTCCTCGCCCACCACTCCCGCGATGCCCTCGCTCATCGGGCAGAAGTTCGCCGACGCCGAGGGCGCCGTCAAGAAGGTGGTCACCCGGCCCGTCGAGGTGCGCAGCGCCTACTCCGACGTGAAGCCGGCCGCCGACCACACGGCCTGGACGGTCTGCTTCCAGACCCCGGCGGCCGGGGTCCCCGTGGAGCCGGCGTCCACCGTCGAGCTCTCCCTCGTCGCGCCCGGCCGGCCCTGCCCGGACAAGGCCGGCGCCGCCCCGGCCCCCTCCAAGACCCCGGCGCCGCCGAAGCCGAAGACCTCGCCGCCGACCGACACCGGCTCCACCGGCGGTGACGGGGGCGGCGGGAACGGTGGTGCCGGCGGGGGCGGTGGTGGGAGCAGCGCCTACTACAAGACCTGCGCCGACGCCAAGGCCGCCGGGGCCGCCCCCATGCGGCGCGGCAGGCCCGGGTACCGGGAGGCCCTCGACCGGGACAAGGACGGGATCGCCTGCGACACGTAGCCGTCGTCGGCCGATCGGCCGGAATCAGCCGGTCGGGTCAGGCCTGCCCGGCGGTGCGGAGGTCCGGGCGGGCAGAATCGGGGGCGTCGGTACGGGCGGTGTCGAGGGGGCGGCCATGACGGTGGGTACACGGACGGGGTCCAAAAGCGGGAGCCGAAGCGATGCGGAGGTCCCGACGCTCAGCGGGGTTCCGCTGCTCGGTTCCCTCTTCGACCTGACAACGGACTCCCTCGGGACCTACCTGCGCGCCCAGCGGCGGCACGGAGACGTCGTGCGGATCACCGCCGGCCCGCCCGGGCTGCGCGCCGAGCTCTACTGCGTCTTCTCCGCCGAGGGCGCGCAGCAGGTCCTGGCCTCGGACTCGGCCAACTTCCGCAAGGACAACGCCTTCTACCAGGAGATCCGGGACTCCTTCGGCAACGGCCTGCTGACCAGCCAGGACGAGGACTACCTGCGCCAGCGCCGGCTCGTCCAGCCGCTGTTCACCAAGCGCCGGGTCGACGGGTACGCCGGCGCCGTCGCCGCCGAGACCCGGACCGTCGTCGCGGGCTGGGACCGGGCGCCGGGCGGCGTGGTCGACGTCGGCGAGGAGATGATGCGCCTCGCCCTGCGCGCGGTCGCCCGCATCCTCTTCGGCACCGACGTGGAGGCCACGGTCGACGTCGTCGACCGGTGTTTTCCGGTCATCACCGAGTACGTGCTGCGCCGCGGCTACTCCCCCGCCAACATTCCGCGCAGCTGGCCCACTCCGGGCAACAAGCGGGCGGCCGCCGCGATGGACGAGCTGTACGCGGCGTGCGACACCATCATCGCCGCCCGCCGCGGCGACGGCACGGCCGCGGGCGGCGACGATCCCGGCGAGGACCTGCTCGGCCTGCTCGCCGCCGCCTCCGGCACGGACGACGGGGAGTTCGACGCCGCCGAACTGCGCGACCAGGTGCTGATCTTCCTGCTCGCCGGGCACGAGACGACAGCCACCTCGCTCGCCTTCTCCCTGCACCTGCTGGCCCGCCACCCCGAGCAGCAGGCGCAGGCCCGCGAGGAGCTCTCGCGCGTCCTGGGCGACCGTACGCCGCAGGCCGCCGACCTCGACCGGCTCCCGTACCTCACGCGGGTCCTCAAGGAGGCGATGCGGCTCTACCCGGCGGCCCCGGTCATCGGGCGCAGCGCGGTCGCGGCCACCGAGGTCGGCGGGCTGACGATCCCGGCGGGCGCGAACGTGATCGTGGCCCCGTGGGTGACGCACCGCGACCCGCGCCATTGGCCGGACCCGGACCGCTTCGACCCGGAGCGCTTCACTGCGGAGGCGGAGGCCGGACGCCCCCGCTACGCCTGGTTCCCGTTCGGCGGCGGCCCGCGCGCCTGCATCGGTCAGCACTTCTCGATGCTGGAGTCGGTGATCGCGCTGGCGATGATCCTGCGCGCGTACGAGTTCGAGGCCGTGGACACCGACGTCCCGGTCACCGCCGGGATCACCCTCCAGGCGCACGGCCCGGTGCGCTGCCGGATCCGGGGCACCGGGCGGTAGCCGTCCCCGCAAGGGCCGTCAGACCGCCGCCGGCGTGTGGTTGCCCTTGAGGCGTTCCAGGTCCGAGGGGCGCACCTGGATCACCAGCAGGGCGATGAGCGCCGCGACCAGGGCGAAGCCGGCGGCGACGATGAACGCGGCGCTGACGCCGGAGGTGAGCACCTGGTCGCCCCACGGGTCCGGGAGCTGTCCGGTGCGCAGGAAGAGGGCCTTCTGGGCCGGGTCCGCCTGGCTCAGGAAGGCCGGGACCTGGTCGTGGGCCTCGTTGCGGCTGGCCGTGCCGAAGACCGTGACCAGGATCGACAGGCCCAGCGATCCGCCCACCTGCTGCGTCGTGTTGAGGAGTCCGGACGCAGCTCCCGACTCCCGGTCGGCGACGTTGGACAGGGCCATCAGGGTCAGCGAGACGAACTGCATGCCCATGCCGAGGCTGAACACGAGCACCGGGCCCAGGATGCTGCCGAGGTACGTCGAGTGGATGTCGGTCTGCGTCAGCCAGGCGAGGCCGGCCGCCGAGCACAGGGCGCCCGCCACCATGAAGGGTTTCGGACCGACCCTGGGCAGCAGCTGGGACGTGATGCCCGCGCCGACGGCGATGACGGCGCTCACCGGCAGGAACGCGAGGCCGGCCTGGATGGGGCTGAAGCCCAGCACGTTCTGCACGAACAGGGTCAGGAAGAAGAACATGCCGAACATCGCGCAGGCGAGGAAGAGCATGATGCCGTACGAGCCGGCCCGGTTGCGGTCGGCGAACATGTGCAGCGGGGTGATCGGCTGCGGCGAGCGCCGCTCGTTGAGGAAGAACAGCAGGAGCAGGACCACGGCAGCGCCGAAGGAGCCCAGGGTGTACGGGTCGGTCCAGCCCTTCTGGGAGGCGCGGATGAACCCGTAGACGAGGGCGACCATGCCCAGGGTGGACAGCAGCGCGCCGGCGAGGTCGAAGTGTCCGGGGTGGCGTGCGGACTCGCGGATGACCCGCGCGGCCATCACCGCGATGGCCACGGCGATCGGGACGTTGACGAAGAGCACCCAGCGCCAGTCGAGCCATTCGACGAGGATGCCGCCGGCCAGCAGTCCGATCGCGCCGCCGCCCGCCGAGACGGCGGCGAACACGCCGAACGCCCGGTTGCGCGCCGGGCCTTCCCGGAACGTGGTGGTGATCAGCGCCAGCGCGGTCGGGGAGGCGATGGCGCCGCCGACGCCCTGGAGGGCCCGGGCGGCCAGCAGCTGGCCCTCGTTCTGGGCGAGGCCGCCGAGGAGCGAGGCCAGGCCGAAGAGCAGGATGCCGAAGATGAACACGCGTTTGCGGCCGAGGATGTCGCCCGTCCGTCCGCCGAGGAGGAGGAGCCCGCCGAAGGTGAGGGTGTAGGCGTTGACGACCCAGGACAGGCTTTCGGTGGAGAAGCCGAGGGCGGTCTGGATGTGCGGAAGCGCGATGTTCACGATGGTGATGTCGAGAACGACCATGAGCTGGCAGGACGCGATCACGAACAGCGCGAGGCCGTTTCCGCTTCCTCGCACCTTGCCGTCGGTGCCGTTGCTGATCGGCGCTGCGTTCTCGTCCACCTTTTCGACGCTAAACCCGCTCCCCGGGGTACACCACTCGAATGGCCTAGGCTGCATGACATGTACAGTGTGCCATTTCACATGACACACTACGATCATGGATGACTTCCTCAGGCTCTCCGCGAGCACCGGCCGTTTCACGTACGGCGCCCCGCGCGCCTTCTCCTTCGGGGACGAAGGCCGGCTCCTCTGGTTCCTCCGCTCCACCGGCCCCACCGACGCCTTCGACAGCCTCTGGATCCTGGACACCGCGACCGGCACCGAAACCCTGCTCGCCGATCCCCGGGCGCTCTGCCCCGAGCCGGGCACCCTGCCGGTCGCCGAGCGCCGGCTGCGCGAGCGGATCCGGCTCGTGGCCGCCGGGATCGGCTCGTACGCGCTCTCCGGCGACGGCCGCAGCGCGGTGTTCCCGCTGTACGGGCACCTGTACCGGGTGAGTTGCGAAGGCGGCCCCGAGGGGAAGGGCGGGCCCGAGGAGATCCCGACCGCCGGGCCCGCCTTCGACCCGCGCCCCAACGCCGACGGCTCCCGCACCGCGTACGTCACCGACGACGCCCTGCACACCCACCCCGGCGGCCGGATCAGCCCCGCCGACGGGGCGCGCTGGGGTCTCGCGGAGTTCGCCGCCGCCGAGGAGCTGGGCCGCGACCGGGGCCACTGGTGGTCCCCCGACGGACGGACCCTGCTGGCCGCCCGCGTCGACGAATCCGCCCTCCAGCGGCGCCACTTCGCCGACCCCGCGCACCCCGAGCTCCCGGCCGAGGACTTCGCCTACCCCGAGGCGGGCGGGCCCAACGCCGAGGTCCAGCTGTGGGTGTTCGGCCCGGACGGCGCCCGGGTGCGGCTCGACTGGGACGCGGCGCGGTACCCGTACGTCTCCGACGCCGACTGGGAGTCCGAGACGGAGATCCTGCTGACCGTCCAGGACCGGCTCCAGCAGAACGTGCTGCTGCTCACCGCCGACCCGGCCACCGGCCGCACCCGGGAGCTGTCGCGCACCGTCCACCCCCACTGGGTCGACCCGCTGGTGCCCGGCACCCCGGCCCGCCTCACCGACGGGCGGATGCTGACCAGCGCCGACACCGAGGGCGGCGGCGCGCGCGGTCTCGCCCTCGACGGGAAGCTCCTGACCGGGGACGGGATCCAGGTCCGCCGGGTGGCCGGGGTCCACCGGGACCGGCTGCTGATCGAGGCCGGGCAACGCGACCCCGCCGAGCAGCAGGTGCTCCTGCTCGACCCCGACACCGGGGAGCTGACCCCGCTCGCCGACGGACCCGGGGTGCACGGCGTGCATGCCTCGGCCGGGACGCTACTGCTGACCAGCGCCGACGCCGACGGGATACGGCGCACCGTACGCACCGCCGACGGACGCGAGTTCGTACCCGGTGACCTGTCCGCGCCGCTGCCCTACCGGGTCGTGCCGGTGCTGGAGCGGGTCACCGAGCACGGCATCCCGACCGCGCTGGTCCTCCCGCGCGGACATGTCCCGGGCCGGCGGCTGCCCGTGCTGATCGACGGCTACGGCGGCCCCGGCCACCAGGACGTGTCCGCCGAGCCGCGCCGCTGGCAGCAGCGGCAGTGGTGGGCCGACCGCGGCTTCGCGGTGGTCACCGTCGACAACCGCGGCACCCCGTACGTGTCCCCCGCCTTCACCCACGCCATGTACCGCGGCTTCTCCGAGGTCACCCTGGACGACCAGGTCGCGGCCCTGCACGCACTCGCCCTGCGCCACCCGGACCTGGACCTCGGCCGGGTCGGGGTGCGCGGGTGGTCGTACGGCGGCTACCTCGCCGCGATGGCGGTGCTGCGCCGCCCGGACGTCTTCCACGCGGCGGCGGCCGGGGCCGCGCCCACCGACTTCCGGCAGTACGACACGGCGTACACCGAGCGGTACCTGGGACTGCCCCAGGACCACCCGGACGTCTACGAGCGGGACTCCCTCGTCCCCGACGCCCCGAACCTGGCCCGGCCGCTGCTTCTGATCACGGGCCTGGCCGACGACAACGTCCACCCGTCGCACACCCTGCGGCTCTCGCAGGCCCTGACCGACGCGGGCCGCCCGCACCAGCTCCTGGCCCTCCCCGGGGTCACGCACATGACCCCGAACGGCACCCGGGAGAAGATCACGGCGCTGGAACTGGAGTTCTTCCGCAGGGAACTGGCCTGACGGACGCGTCCGCACGGCCCGTCGTGCCGCGGACGCGGGAGGACCCCGGGCCGGCGATCGGCCCGGGGTCCTCCTTCTCCCCCTGGATCCCCGTCAGTCACCGGGGAAGTGGCAGGCCACCTCGCGCGAGGCGGCGATCCGCAGCAGCGGGCGGTCCGTGCGGCAGACCTCCTGCGCCTTCGGGCAGCGCGGATGGAACGTGCAGCCCGGGGGCGGGGCGGCCGGGCTCGGCGGGTCGCCGAGCAGCACGATCCGCTCGCGCCGCCGCTCGGCCGCCGGGTCCGGCAGCGGTACGGCGGACAGCAGCGCCCGGGTGTACGGGTGCTGGGGGCTCTCGTACAGGGCCCGCTTCTCGCCGATCTCGACGATCCGGCCGAGGTACATGACGGCGACCCGGTCGCTGACCCGCTTCACCACGGACAGGTCGTGCGCGATGAACACGTACGCCAGGCCCAGTTCGCGGCGCAGCCGCTCCATCAGGTTGACGATCTGCGCCTGCACGGAGACGTCGAGGGCGGAGACCGGCTCGTCGGCGACGATCAGCCGGGGGTTGGTGGCCAGCGAGCGGGCGATCCCGATGCGCTGGGCCTGGCCGCCGGAGAACTCGTGCGGGTAGCGGTCGATGTGCTCCGGTATCAGCCCGGCCAGGTCCATCAGCTCGGCCGCCCGGCGGCGGGCGTCGGAGGCGGACCAGCCCTGCACGAGCAGCGGGTCGGAGATGATCCGGGCCACGGTCTGGCGGGGGTTGAGGGAGGAGTGCGGGTCCTGGAAGACCATCTGGAGGTGGCGCCGGTGCGGGCGCAGCGCGCGCTGCGACAGCCTCGTGATGTCCCGTCCGTCGAAGGAGATGCTGCCGGAGGTGGGCTCCAGCAGCCTCACCAGCATCCGGCCGGTGGTGGACTTCCCGCATCCCGACTCCCCGACCAGACCGAGGGTTTCGCCCGCCGCGAGGTCGAAGGAGACCCCGTCGACGGCGCGCACGGGCGCCCCCCGGCGCCCGGACGCGGAGCGTCTGCCGGGGAAGGTCATGGTCAGGTCGCGTACGGAGAGCAGCGGCCGGGGCGGTGCCGGGGCCGTCCCGGTCCCCGCCGTGCGTGCGGTGGTGTCCGGGGGGCGCGCCTCTACGGTCATCGGATCGCCTCCGGAGCGGTCGTCGGGGTCGGTGCGGACGTTGCGGACGTTGCGGACGCCGGGACGCCGGCCCCCGCGAAATGGCAGGCGGCGGTGCGCGGGCCGGCGCCGTGGGGCCGCAGCTCGGGGCGCTCGGTGGCGCAGCGGCCGCGCTGGTCCGCGCTGCCCGCGGCGGCGAGGCCGCACCGCGGGGCGAAGGCGCACCCCGGGGCGGGCGTGAGCAGGGAGGGCGGGGAGCCGGGGATGGCCCGCAGCGGCTCGTCGTCGGCGTCGTCGAGCCGGGGCAGCGAGTCGAGCAGGCCCCGGGTGTACGGATGCGCGGGCCCGGCGAACAGCTCGTCGACCCCGGCCTGTTCGGCGGCCCGGCCGCCGTACATGACCAGCACCTCGTGGGCGACGCGGGCGACGACCCCCAGGTCGTGGGTGATCATCACGACGCCGAGGCCGCGCTCCTGCTGGAGCCGGGCGATGAGCTCCAGGATCTGTGCCTGCACGGTCACGTCGAGGGCCGTGGTGGGCTCGTCCGCGATCAGCAGATCGGGCTCGCACGCCAGGGCCATGGCGATCATCGCGCGCTGGCGCATGCCGCCGGAGAACTGGTGCGGGTACTCCCCCGCGCGGCGGGCCGGCTCCGGGATGCCGACCTCGCCGAGCATGTCGACGGCCCGCTTGCGCGCGGCGGCCCGCCCCGCCTTGAAGTGCACCCGGAAGTGCTCGGCGATCTGCTCGCCGACCGTGTAGTAGGGGTGCAGGCTGGACAGCGGGTCCTGGAAGATCATGGCCATCTTCCGGCCGCGCAGCCGGGACAGCTGCTTCTCGGACATGCCCGTGAGCTCCTGCCCGGCGAGCGCGATGGAGCCGCCCACCTCGGCGCCCCGGTGCAGGCCCATGACCGCGAGGGAGGTGACGGACTTGCCCGATCCGGATTCACCGACGATGCCGAGGGTGCGACCGGCTTCGACGGTGAAGCCGAGCGAGTCGACGGCCCGTACGGGGCCGCGCGGGGTGGTGAAGGTGACGCTCAGATCGCGCACTTCGAGCAGCGGGGGGTCGGGGACGACGGCCATCAGTACCTCACCCTCGGGTCGATGACGGCGTACAGGAGGTCGACGACGAGGTTGGCGACGACGATGAAGAAGGCGGCGAGCAGCGTGACCCCGAGGACGACCGGCTGGTCCGAGCTGACGAGGGCGCCGTAGAACAGCCGGCCGATGCCCGGGAGCCCGAAGATGGACTCGGTGATGACGGCTCCGGCGAGCAGCCCGCCGAGGTCCATGCCGAAGATGGTGAGGATCGGGGTCATCCCGGAGCGCAGGCCGTGCTTGACGACGACGGTGCGCTCGGGCATGCCCTTGGCGCGTGCGGTACGGATGTACGGCTCGGCCATCGCCTCGATCATGGAGCCGCGGCTCTGGCGGGCGTACATGGCCGCGTACAGCAGGGCGAGCGCGGTCCAGGGCAACAGCAGGTTGGCCGCCCAGGAGAGCGGGTCGTCGGTGAAGGCCTGGTAGGTCGGGTAGGGCAGGAGCCCGGCGACCCGGATGACCCCGTAGATGAGCAGGACGGAGGTGAAGTACACGGGCAGCGAGGCCGCGGCGACGGCGCCGACCATCAGTGCCTTGTCGGTGGCGGTGTCCTTGCGCAGGGCGGCGGTGACCCCGGCGCCGAGGCCGAGCAGCAGCCACAGCGCCGCGGCGCCGACGGCGAGGGAGGCCGAGACCGGGAGCCGGTCCATCAGCAGGTCCCACACGGGCAGGGAGTTCTCGTACGAGTAGCCCAGGCAGGGGAAGTCGCACTGGACGGCGTACTGCCCGGTGCCGAGGGTGCGGCCGGTGAAGATGCCGCCGAGGAAGTCGGCGAACTGCCGCCAGAGCGGCTGGTCCAGGCCCAGGTAAGCCCGTACGTCGGCCAGGCGTTCGACGCTGCAGGTCTTGCCGCAGGCGGCCGCGGCCGGGTCCGTGGGCAGGACGTAGAAGATGAGGAAGGTGACGGCGGCGATGGCGAGCAGGACGCCGGCGAGGGCCAGCAGCCGGCGGGCGAGGTAGAGGATCAACTGCGGCCGCCCCTCGGGTCGAGGATGTCGCGCAGGGCGTCGCCGAGCAGGGTGAAGGCGAGCACCGCGAGGAAGAGGAAGGTGCTCGGGATGACGAAGTACATGGGGTCGGTCTCGTAGAAGGCGACGGACTCGGCGATCATCTGGCCCCAGGACGGGGTCGGCGGGCGGACGCCCACGCCGAGGTAGCTGAGCGCGGCCTCGGTGCTGATCATGCCGGGGATGAGCAGGGTGGTGTAGGCGATGACCGGGCCCGAGACGCCCGGGAGGATGTCGCGCGTCAGGATCCGCCAGGAGCCGGCGCCGCCGACGCGGGCGGCGTCCACGTACTCGCGGTGTTTGAGGGAGAGCGTCTGGCCGCGGACGACGCGGGCGACGCCGGGCCAGCCGAAGACGCCGATGACGGCGGTCATCAGCACGATCCGGTTGACGTCCTTGGCCACCGACAGCATCGCGATCATGAAGATGAGGGAGGGGAAGGACATGGTCAGGTCCATCAGGCGGGACAGGAGCGTGTCGGTGCGTCCGCCGAAGTAGCCGGCGGCGATCCCGGCGGCGGTGCCCGCGACGACGACGATGGCGGTGGCGGCGAAGGCGATGAGGAGGGAGACCTGGGCGCCGTGGACGACGCGGGCGAACAGGTCGCGGCCGGTGACGGGTTCGACGCCGAGCCAGTGCTCGGGACTGATCCCGCCGAGGGAGCCGAGGGGCTGGCCGCCGAGGTAGGGGTCGATGGCGCTCTTGTCGAACTCCTCGGGGGACCAGCCTCCGAGGGCGCCCAGCCAGGGGGCGGTGGCGGCCATCAGGACGAAGAGGAGGACGACGCCGAGGCTGACGCGGACGGCGGGGCGGCGGCGGAGCTCGCGCCGGGCGAGCTGCCAGGGGCTGCTGCCGGTGCTGCCGGGGGCGGCCGCCGCCGCGGGACCGCCCTTGGCGGCTTCGGGGCCCGGGGCGGGGGCGCCGCCCGGTGCCGGAGCCTGGGCCGGGGCCTTGGCGGCCTCGCCTCCGGCTCCGGGTGCGGTGGTGGTCATGGTGTCGGGACTCCGTATCCCTCAGCCCTGGCTCTTCGAGGGGTCCTTGAGGCCGACGGTCGCGTAGTCGATGGTGCCGGTCCACACGGGGTGGCCGTAGGCGCCGGCGATGTTGGGTCCGACGAGCAGCGGCTTGCGCTCCAGCAGGACCGGGACGGCCGGGGACTTCTTCATGATCTCCGCGTCGAGGTCGATCCAGGCCTGGTTGGCCTGCTTGGCGTCCGCCATGGCGTTGATCTCGTCGATCCGCTTCATGGTGGCCTCGTCGCGGAACTGACTGTTGTTGCCCTGGTTGCCCTTCTCCTTGATGGTGCGTCCGTCGAAGACGAAGGGGATCCAGGTGGAGCCGGAGGGGTAGTCCGGGCACCAGCCGGAGAGCGTCATGTCGGGGGTGGTGGAGAGGTCGCCGATCACGTCGTAGTACGCGCCCGGGTCGATGGTGTCGACGACGACCTCGATGCCGACGCGGGACAGGCCCTGCTGGATGGCCTCGGCCTTGCCCTTGTCGCCCGTGGAGACGGCGAGGGAGACCTTCAGCGACTCCTTGCCGGCGGCCTTGAGGAGTTCCTTGGCCTTGGCCGGGTCTCCGGCCGGGGCGATCTTGAGGGTGTCGGCCTGCTTGCCGCCGGAGAGCGCCGGGGGCAGGTAGGCGGTGGCGACCTCGTTGAGGGCCGGACCGCCGCCGGCCGTGATCACCGCCTCCTTGTCGACGGCGTACTGCATGGCCTCGCGGACCTTGGGATCGTTGAACGGCGCCCGGGAGTTGTTGAGGTAGAGCATCTCGGTGCAGCCCTGGGACTCGGCGAGCAGGCGCGCCTTGACCTCCGGCTTCGGCAGCACCTTGGGGGCGCTCTCGGGGCGCATGTCCATGTACTGGACGGCGGAGGCGTCGGCGCCCTCGCCCGCGATGATCCGGTCGTCGATCTGGCCGCCCTTGAGGCCCATGACCACGACGAACTTGTCGGGGTAGGCCTTCCTGACGGTGTCGGTCTTCGGGTCCCAGTGCTCGTTGCGGACGAGAACGAGCTTCTTGTCGCGGTCGTACGACTCGATCTTGTACGGGCCGGAGGAGAACGGCCGGGCGTCGTACTGGGTGCCCTTCTCCTGGGCCTGCGGGACCGGGGCGAAGGTGGGGAGGGTGGCGGTGGCGGAGAACTCGGCGACCGGGCGCTTCAGTTCGAAGACGATCGTGCGGTCGTCGGGGGTCTTGACGGAGTCGAGGTGCTGACCCTGGAGCGGGCCCTTGTAGCCCTCGCCGCCGGCCAGGTACTGGGCGGCGTAGTCGGGGCCGCCGGTCAGGTCGGGGGCGAAGGAGCGCTCGACGTTGTACTTGATGTCCTGCGCCTTGATGGGCGAGCCGTCCTCGTACTTCACACCCTCCTTGAGGGTGAACGTCCAGGTCTTGCCGCCGTTGGAGGGGGTGCCGAGGTCGGTGGCGAGGTCGGGGACCAGCTCGCTGCCGCCCTTGCCGGGCTCGGCCTTGAAGGTGACGAGGGTGCGGTAGAGGAGGCGGGTGCCGAAGTCCATCGTCGGCATGACCCAGTTGCGGGCGGGGTCGAGGTGGGAGAAGTCCTGGTTGGACAGGACGGTCAGGGTCCCGCCCTTGACCGGGGTTCCGCCGAGGACCTTGCCGTCGTTGCCGGCGGCGGGGTTGCTCGCGCCGGCGCCCGCGGAGCCCTTCTTGGGGTCGGAGCAGCCCGAGGCACCGAGTGCGAGTGCCGCCACGAGGGTGGCGGCGAGGGCGAGTTGGGTGCGCTTGGTCATGGGTCACTCCAGTGAAGGGCCGCGCTCTATGATGTGACCGGTAACATAGTAATGTGAAATTGTACTGACAAGGGGTTGGCACCGCCGTTATCCAGCCGTGTCCAAATCCAGCCGCCCGAAAGCGAGTTGCGGGGCGGGCGTCAGAGTGCGGCGAGCAGCCCCGGGAGCTTGCGCATGTCGTCGAAGACGACGGTGCCGGGGCCTTCGAGCCGCCCCGCGGGGGTCGGGCCGCCGGAGTAGCCGAACGCGCGCATGCCGGCCGCCCTGGCCGCCCGGACGCCGGGTCCGCTGTCCTCGACCACCGCGCACACCTCCGGATCGAAGCCCATCTTCCGCGCGGCGTGCAGGAAGAGGTCCGGGGCGGGCTTGCCCCGCAAGACCTCGCTCGCACTGTAGATGCGGCCCTCGAAATGGCCGTACAGACCGGTGCACCCCAAGGTGTGCCGCATCTTCTCGTGCGAGCCGCTGGACGCGACGCAGGTCGGCAGGGCGATGGCCGCGAGCGCCTCGGGCAGCCCCGCCACCGGGTCCAACCCGAGGTCGACGGCCTCCCGGTGCCGCTCGATCAGCAGCTTCCACCAGAGCCCGGCCGTCCCGGCGCCGAGCCGCTCCGTGAGCTGTCCGACGATCGACTCCTTGGCGCGCCCGATGAAGCGCTCGACGACCTCGTCGGCGGTCAGCGGCCAGCCCAACTCTGCGCCGAGTTCCACCTGGAGGCGTACCGCGAGGCGTTCGGTGTCGACGAGGACACCGTCGCAGTCGAATATCACGAGTTCGATCGGCTTGATCATTCCCACAGGGTAGGCGGTGGGGCGGCCGGGAATACCCCGATGTGATCCACACCTCTTCATTCGAAATCTTCTGGCGTAGGCCATAGCCCATCTTGCAATCTTCAGCTGTGACCAGATTTCATTCGGTCTCACACCTGCCAGGAAGGGAAGGCCCATGACCAGCCAGCGCCCCGGGCTGTACGAGATGCTCGACGACCGGTTCCGTACCGGGCGGTGCATGAACGGTGACGACGCGCTCGAAGTCCTGTACACCGGCTGCCGCTGGGCCGAGGGGCCGGTCTACGTGCCCGCCTGGCGACAGGTGGTCTGGAGCGACATCCCCAACGACCGGATGCTGCGCTGGGACGAGGAGACGGGCGCCGTCGGCGTCTTCCGCCGCGCCGCCGGCAACACCAACGGCAACACCCTCGACCGACAGGGCCGCCTGATCAGCTGCGAGCAGGGCAACCGGCGCGTCACCCGCACCGAACACGACGGCACCGTCACCGTGTTGGCGGACCGCTGGAACGGCAAGCGGCTGAACAGCCCGAACGACGCGGCGGTGAAGTCCGACGGTTCGATCTGGTTCTCCGACCCGGACTTCGGCATCACCAGCGACTACGAGGGCCACCGCGCGCAGAGCGAGATCGGCGCCGGCAACGTGTACCGCATCGATCCGGCCACCGGGGCGGTGCGGCTGGTCGCGGACGGGTTCGGCGCGCCGAACGGGCTGGTCTTCTCCCCCGACGAGCGGCAGCTGTTCGTCTCCGACACGAGGGCCGGCTTCATCCGGGTCTTCGACGTGCGCGACGACGGCACGCTGTCCGAGGGCGGGGTCTTCGCCGAAGCGGCGCCCGGCAAGGCCCGCTTCGACAACCTGCGCTTCGACGACGGCGGCCGGCTCTGGGCCGCCGCGATGGACGACGGGGTGCACTGCTACGACCCCGACGGCACTCTGATCGGACGGCTCGACGTCCCCGAGACGGTCTCCAACATCGCCTTCGGCGGCGCGAAGCGCAACCGCCTCTTCATCACCGCGCAGACCAGCCTCTACTCGGTGGTCATGGGCATCACCGGTACGCACCCGACCGGCCCGGGGCGCCGGCGCTGGCTCGACGACTGAGTTCCGCGGCGCCCTCGCACCGCGGCGCGGCCCCGCGACGCTCCGAAGGACGCGGCCTAGACGCCCGAGCCGAGGCCTCCCGGGGTGCGGCCCACCGGTTCGTCCCGGCCCTGGGCCCAGAGGGAACGGACGTGGCCGAGGTGGCGGACCATGCAGGCTTCCGCCGCCTCCGCGTCGCCGGCGATCATCAGGTCGAGCAGCTCGATGTGCTCCTCGGCGGACGAGACCAGCTTTCCGGCCTCGTCCAGGCCCGTCAGTCCGTACAGCCGCGAGCGCTTGCGCAGGTCGCCGACCGTTTCGACCAGGCGGTCGTTGCCCGCCAGGGCCAGCAGGGAGAGGTGGAAGCGGCGGTCCGCCTCCAGATAGCCGATGAGGTTGTGCTCTCGGGCGCTGGTGACGATCTCCTCGGCGATGGGGCGCAGCTCCTCCAGCTGCTCCGCCGTGGCGATCTTCGTGATCCGGCCGATGGTCGGAACCTCGATCATCGTGCGCAGTTCGGTGTACTGGTCCAGGTCCCGCTCGCTGACCTCGGTGATCCGGAAGCCCTTGTTGCGGACGGGTTCCACCAGGCCCTCGCGGGCCAGGTCGAGCATCGCCTCGCGGACCGGTGTGGCGGAGACCCCGAGCTCGGCGGCGAGGCCGGGCGCCGAGTAGACGCTGCCGGGGCGCAGTTCACCCGCTATCAGGGCCGCTCGAAGGGCGTGGCCGACCTGGTCGCGGAGCCGTTCCTGGGCCTTGATGAGGCTGTGCTGCTTCAGGTCACCCATTGCTCTTCCTCCGAACCGGCTGTGCACCACCGGGTGCAGGGGAACAGCGTACAATGTCACGTTTCGCTTGATCCCCGAGCGGTGGCGCCTCCGGCGGCGCGATACATCGCCACCGCCACAGCGAGATCTTCCCAGGCCATGCCCACGCTCTTGAAGAGCTGTGGACAACTCTGCTCCCCGGCAGCCGGCATCCGGCCCGCCACCAGGTCGGCCAGGGTGCCGTTGATATGACCGGGACCGATCGCCCCCTCCGCCTCCGGCACCAGCAGATCCCCCGCCTCGCGCAGGGCCGCCGCCCGCGACTCCACGTACACCGCCGCCCGCCGCACCAGGGCGGTGTCGGTCTCCCGGGCGTCCGGCTCGTGCGAGCCGACCGCCACCACCGTCGCCCCCGGGGCCACCAGCCGCCCGTCGAAGAGGGGTTCGCGGGCCGTGGTGCAGCAGAGCACCAGGTCCGCTCCCGCCACATCCGCCGGGACACCCGTACGGGCCGCCACCCCCAGGGCCCGGGCGTGCTCCGCCAGCTTCCGCGCGCTCACCGGGTTGCGGCCCACGACCACCACCTCCGCCGGCTCCCGCTCGTGCAGCACCGCTTCGAGGTGCCCGTACGCCTGCGGCCCGGCGCCGAAGAGCACCAGCCGAAGGGCCCGCCCGGCCGGAACCAGGTACCGCAGGGCGAGCGCCGAGACCGCCGGGGTGCGCAGCGCGGTCAGCGCCGCGCCGTCGAACAGGGCCAGCGGGCGCAGCGTCGGCCCGTCCAGCAGCAGGTACGAGCCGGTGATGCGAGGGAGCCCGAGGGCCGGGTTGCCGGGCGCCACCCCGGCGATCTTCACCCCGGCGTACGCCCCTTCCGCGGCCGGCATCAGCAGCAGCTCGCCCCCGCCCGGCACCGCAACCGCCGAGCGCGGCGGGCAGGACTCCGGGTCCAGCCCGGCCCGCAGTGCGCCGGCCAGCGCGTCGGCCGCCGCGGCCGGGGTCAGCAGCGCGGCCGTCTCCGCCGCCTCGAACTGCGGGATCACAGCTGGAATCCCGCGCCGAGGGCGTCCTGCGGATCGCGGACGAAGGCGTGCTCGCCGGTGCGGTACGCCGTGCCGGTGACCTCCGTGACCAGGCCCTCGCGAGAGCCGTCCCGGGAGCCCGTACGGAAGCGGTCACCGGATCCCGCCGGCACCGCGCGCCCCGTGAACACCGTGCCCACCACCGACTCGTGCAGCAGGTCCTCCCCCGCCCCGATCCGGCCGTCCTCCGCCAGCAGCGCGAGGCGCGCCGAGGTCCCCGAGCCGCAGGGCGAGCGGTCGATCTGCCCGTCGGCGAACACGGTGACGTTGCGCTGGTGCGGCCCGAACGGGGTGCCGGGCAGCTCCTCGTGGAGGATCACCCCGTAGACCCCCGAGAGCAGCGGGCCGCCGGGGTGCCAGGTCCCGGGGTGGGTGGCCAGCGCGGCCCGGATCTCCTGTCCGGCGCGGACGAGTTCGGGCAGCGCGGCCCGCGTCACCTCCAGGCCGAGGTCCCGGGCGGCGACGGACGCGTAACAGGCGCCGGCGTGCGCGATGTCCACCTCGGCCAGGCCCAGCGTGGTCGCCACCGGCACCTTGCGGGCGCCGACCCGGGCCGGGACGTTGCGGAAGGTGACCCCGGTGGTGCGGCCGCCGGCGCGGTGCACGGTCGCCGCGACCCGCCCCGAGGGCACGTCGATCCGCACCTGCACGTCGCCGTCGTCCGGGGCGGCGACCCGGCCGGTGTCCACGGCCCAGGCGCCGAGGGCCATCGTGCCGTGGCCGCAGGCGGTGGAGTAGCCGTCCTTGTGCCAGA
Organism: Streptomyces sp. NPDC051582; assembly: GCF_040681715.1. NCBI lineage: Bacteria > Bacillati > Actinomycetota > Actinomycetes > Kitasatosporales > Streptomycetaceae > Streptomyces > Streptomyces sp. NPDC051582. The sequence goes on along the minus strand of NZ_JBFAZJ010000010.1, from coordinate 69,923 downwards.
ACAGCACGCCGAAGTGGGCCCCGTCGTCGTCCGGGGGCACGACGAAGCCGCCGTACATCCCCGCGTGCCCGCGCGGCTCCTGCACGAGGAAGCGCCGTACGTCGTCCAGCGGGCTCCGGCGCGGAGCCGTCCCGGAGCCCCCGGGGCCGATGGCGGTGGCGCAGCGCTCGGCGACGGTGTCCCCGGGTACGGGCGGCAGGCCCGCCCCGGCGGTGTCGACGATCCGGAAGGGTTCCCCGGCGGTGTGGTAGTCGGTCGTCCGTACGGCGCTCCCCGCGGCCGCGGCGGCCCCGGCGCTCACAGCAGGAATCCCGCGGGGAAGGGGTCGCAGGGGTCGAGGAAGTACTGGGCGGTGCCGGTGATCCAGGCCCGGCCGGTGACGGTGGGGACGACGGCCGGGAGCCCGCCGACGGTGGTCTCCCCGATCAGCCGGCCGGTGAACTGCGTCCCGATGAAGGACTCGTTGACGAAGTCCTCGCCGAGGGCGAGGTGGCCGCGGGCGTGCAGCTGCGCCATGCGCGCGCTGGTACCCGTACCGCACGGCGAGCGGTCGAACCAGCCCGGATGGATGGCCATGGCGTGCCGGGAGCGGCGGGCGTCGGAGCCGGGAGCGGCGAGGTAGACGTGCTTGACCCCGCCGATGGAGGGGTCCTCGGGGTGGACGGGCCGGTCGCCGGAGGCGTTGACGGCGTCCATGACGGCGAGTCCCGCGGCGAGCAGGTCGTCCCCCCGCTCCCGGTCGAAGGGGAGACCGAGGGCGTCGAGTTCGACGAAGGCGTAGAAGTTCCCGCCGTAGGCGAGGTCGTAGGTGACCGTGCCGAAGCCGGGCACCTCGGCCTTGAGGTCGAGTCCGGCGCAGAAGGAGGGGACGTTGGTGAGGGTGACGGCGGTGGCCGCCCCGTCCTCGACCCGGACGTCCACGCTCACCAGCCCGGCCGGGGTGTCGAGCCGCACGGTGGTGACCGGCTCGACGACCTCGACCATGCCCGTCTCGACCAGGACGGTGGCGACCCCGATGGTCCCGTGCCCGCACATCGGGAGCAGACCCGACACCTCGATGTAGAGCACGCCGAAGTCGGCGTCGGGGCGGGTGGGGGGCTGGAGGATGGCGCCGCTCATCGCGGAGTGCCCGCGCGGCTCGTACATGAGCAGGGTCCGGACGTGGTCCAGGTGCTCGATGAAGTGGAGCCGCTTCTCGGCCATCGTGGCGCCGGGGATCACCCCGACGCCCCCGGTGATCACCCGGGTCGGCATGCCCTCGGTGTGCGAGTCCACCGCGTGGTAGATGTGGCGCGTACGCATTCCGGCTTCCCTCGGATTTAGTTGTGGCCCTCGGCGAGGGCCTTCTCGGTGGCGGCGCGGACGGCCGCCTCGGTCTCCCCGGTGAGGGGGAAGCGGGGCGGACGGGTGGCGCCTCCGGGGCGTCCCGCGAGGTCCATGGAGAGCTTGATGGCCTGGACGAACTCGGTCTTGGAGTCCCAGCGCAGCAGCGAGTGCAGGGACTTGTACAGCGGCAGCGCGGTGGCGAGGTCCCCGGCGACGGCGGCCCGGTAGAGCTCGGCGCAGGAGCGCGGCAGCGCGTTGGGGTAGCCGGCGATCCAGCCGACCGCGCCCGCGAGGGCGAGTTCGAGCAGGACGTCGTCGGCGCCGATGAGCAGGTCGAGGCCCGGGGCGAGTTCGGCGATCTCGTAGGCGCGGCGGACGTCCCCGCTGAACTCCTTGACGGCGACGATGCTGCCGTCGCCGTGCAGGCGGGCGAGCAGGCCGGGGGTCAGGTCCACCTTGGTGTCGATGGGGTTGTTGTACGCCACGACGGGGAGCCCGGCGCGGGCGACGTCGGCGTAGTGGGCGCGTACGGTCGCCTCGTCGGCCCGGAAGGCGTTGGGGGGCAGCAGGAGTACGGAGCCGGCCCCGGCCTCGGCGGCCTGGTCGGCCCAGCGGCGGGCCTCGGCGCTGCCGTACGCGGCGACGCCGGGCATGACGCGGGCGCCGTCGCCGGCCGCCTCGACGGCGGTACGGACCACGCGGGCCCGCTCCTCGTCGGTGAGGGTCTGGTACTCCCCGAGGGAGCCGTTGGGGACCACGCCGTCGCAGCCGTTCGCGATGAGCCAGGCCACGTGTTCGGCGTAGGCGTCGTGGTCGACCGTGAGGTCCTCGCGCAGGGGCAGCGTGGTGGCGACCATGATGCCGTGCCAGGGGCGGGTGCGAGTGTCCGTACCGGTGGTGGGCGCGGGGGTGTGCGCGTCGGTCATGAGAGAGCTCCCTAGAGTGGTGTGTGACATTTTACTAGTGGGTGCGAGTCGGCCACAAGGGTCCGGACCGTCCGATCGGTCCGCCCGGTCAGCCGTCCGCCGGGGGCAGTTCGGCGAGGTGGCGCAGCGGGACCGGACAGGACAGGGGCCGCCGGTCGGCCGCGGGTCCGTCGCCGGCCAGGGCGGCGACGGCCGGTCCGCACATGCGGCCCTGGCACCAGCCCATTCCGGCGCGGGTGAGGAGTTTGACCGTACGGGAGTCCCGCGCGCCGAGGTCGGAAACGGCCTCGCGAATCCGGCCGGCCGGGACCTCCTCGCAGCGGCACACGTCGGTGTCCTCACGGAGCCAGCCGGTCCATCCGTCGGCGGGGCGGTGGGCGGCGCCCATGGCCTCGGCGAAGGCGCGCAGGCGGGCGCGGCGCCGGATCAGGGCGGCGGGCGCGGGCGGGCCGCCGGCAGCGGTGTGGGCGGCGACGGAACGCGCGGCGACGGAACGCGCCGCGATCTCCCCTTCGATGAGCGCCAGTTGGGCTCCGCCGATGCCGCCGGTCTCGCCCGCGGACCAGATCCCGGGGACGGAGGTCCGCTGCTCGGCGTCCAGCGCGAGGGCGACGGTGCCGTCGGCGGCCGGCCGCGTGGCGCAGCCGAGGCCGGTCGCCAGCTCCAGCTGGGGGACGAGCCCGTGGCCCACGGCGAGGGCGTCGCACGGGATCCGGCGGGCGGTGCCGGGCACGGGCCGCCAGTCCCGGTCCAGGCGGGCCACGGTGACGGCCTCGACCCGGTCGGTGCCGTGGGCCTCGGTCACGGCGTGCCGGGTGAGGAGGCGGATGTGGCGGCGCAGCAGGGCGCTGCCGTACGCGGCGCCTTCGGCCAGCTTGCCGGGGTTGCGCAGCAGGGCGGGGACGTGGCCCGCGTACGCGGTGTACGCGGCGGCTTCGACCACGGCCGGCACCCGGGCCCCGGCGGCCGCGAGGGACCCCGCGACGGCGAGCAGCAGCGGGCCGCTCCCGGCGACGACGACGCGCCGGCCCGGCAGCACGAGCCCGCTCTTGAGCATGGCCTGGGCCCCTCCGGCCCCGACCACCCCGGGGAGGGTCCAGCCGGGGAAGGGCAGTTGCCGCTCGTAGGACCCGGTGGCGAGCAGCACGGCCCGGGCGTGCACGGTGGCGGCCTCCTCGTCGGGGCCGGTGCCGGCGACGGCGTGCAGGGTCCAGCCGTCGCGGCCGCCGGGGACCACCGTCCAGACGTGGTGGGACGGGAGGTGGGTGATGCGGCCGGCCGACCGGTGGGCCCGCAGGGCCGCTTCGCGTCCGGTGAAGGCGGACCACCCGTGGTGCAGGGCCTCGGGGCGCTCGGCCCCGAGCTCCGGCGCGGGGTGGCGGTAGTACTGGCCGCCGGGGCGCTCCCCCGCGTCGAGGAGGGTGACCCGGAGCCCGAGGCCGGCGGCGGTGACGGCGGCGGCGAGCCCGGCGGGGCCGGCGCCGACGACGGCGAGGTCAGATGCCGGGTTCGGCTTCGGCATGGCCGGTTCCCTCCTGGGTGGTGACGGCGTCCCCGGGGCGGGCGGGGACGAGGCAGGCGCGCTGGTTCGGGCGGCCGTTGACGGTGACGAGGCAGTCGTGGCAGCTGCCGATCCCGCAGAACGCGCCGCGCGGGGCGCCCCCTTGGCGGGTGGTCCGCCAGGCGAGGATCCCGGCGCCCCAGAGCACGGCGGCGATGCTCTGGCCCGCCTGGGCGGTGAGCTCGCGGCCGTCGAAGCGCAGGACGTACGTCGCCTGCGGCGCACCGCCGACGAGGCTGCGCGGGGTCTTCTGGTTCATCGGGGGTCCTCCGCGAAGCGGTCCGGGCGGAACGGGTCCAGGCGGAGCGGGGGCCGCGACCCCGCCAGGGCGGCTGCGATCAGGACGCCCGTGGCCGGGGCCAGGCCGATGCCGGCCCCCTCGTGGCCGCACGCGTGCAGCAGGCCCGGGAGCCGGGGGTCCGGGCCGATCGCCGGGAGGTGGTCCGGGAGGTAGGGGCGGAAGCCGTGGTAGGTACGGAGCACCCGGGCCCCGGCCAGGACGGGGAACAGGGCCGAGGCCTGCGTCGCCAGGCGGCGCAGCGCCTCCACCGAGAGCGAGCGGTCGAATCCGACCCGCTCCCGGGTCGCCCCGATCAGCACCGGCCCCGCCGGCGTCCCCTCGACCACCGCCGAGGACTGGAGCTCCGCCGAACCGCTCGCCACGTCGGAGATGTAGTCCGCGGCGTAGACCTTGTGCCGCACCAGCTCGGGCAGCGGCTCCGTCACCAGGACGAACCCGCGGCGCGGGAGCACCGGCAGGTCGACCCCGGCCAGTTCCGCGATGCGCCCGCCCCAGGTCCCGGCCGCGTTCACCACCGCCGGGGCGAGGAGTTCACCGCCGCGCGTGCGCACCCCGCGCACACCCGCCGGCCCCGTCAGGATCTCCGTCACCTCCTCCCCCAGGCGCACCGAGGCTCCCGAGGCGGCCAGCAGCCTCGCCGCCGCCTGGGCCGGCTGGACCTGGGCGTCCTGCGGGTACAGGAACCCGCCGGCCGGCCCGTGGGCCAGATGGGGCTCCAGCTCGCGGAGTTCGCCCGGCCCCGCCTCGACGGCTTCGACCCCGGCCGCCCGCTGGCCTTCGGCGAACTTCCGCAGAGCGGCCAGCGAAGCCTCGTCCGGGGCGACGACGAGCCCGCCCTTGGCCTCGTACTCGATCTCCTGCGGGAGGACGGCGGCGAGTTCGCACCAGAGGCCGGCCGACAGCACGGCCAGGTCGAGCTCCGGGCCCGCCTCCTTGTCGGAGACGAGCAGGTTGCCCTCCCCGGCTCCCGTCGTACCGCCCGCGACGGGACCGCGGTCGACGACGGCCACGGAGAGTCCGGAGCGGGCCGCGTAGTACGCGATCGCGGCTCCGACGACGCCGGCGCCGATGATCACGACGTCCAGGGGATGTCTCTTGGGCACGGCAGTAATATGTCACATTCTTCAGTAGGTGCCTAGGTACCCGGGTGCGGCGGCCGGTCCCGTCCCCGCTGACGGGAGGGGACCGGCCGCCGGCGCCGGGTCAGCTGCGCAGGGGGCCCTCGCAGCTGTAGCTCGACGTGCCCGCCTTGTGGTCGGTCCAGACCTCGACGGGGCCGAAGGAGCAGTTCATGTCGGCCAGGTTGTTGGAGGCCGCGCCGGCCCGGTCGAGGATGAAGTAGTCGACCGTCTCCGACATGTCCTTGAAGTTCTGGTCGTCACTGCGCCAGTTCGTCAGGTTCGAGGTGATCCGGCCGGTGCAGGTGAACCGCCGCTTGCCCGGGTCCCCGTTCTCCACGCAGTCCGGGGTGTTGTACGTGGCGGTCGCGAAGGCCGACTTCACGGATCCCAGCGCCGCGTCGCGCAGCCGGTCGTTGGGCGTGAAGCTGGTGTTCGGCACGTACAGCTGGTCGACCTTGGCGATCTGCGCGTCCAGGAAGCGGTTGTAGTCGCGCTGGAGGTAGGAGTCCGCGCCCATGCGGTGGCGCCAGGCGTCGTACCCGGCCACGTCATTGGCCCGCAGGTGGGTGTACATCTCGCGCAGCAGCGAGGGCTTCTCGGTCCACAGGAACTCGAAGAAGGTGCCCGCGTAGTTGTAGAAGCGGAAGCCGTCGCCGTCGTACGTGGCGTTGAGCAGCTGCTCGATCGTCATGCGCGGTCCGCCGCCGGACGTGTCGGCCATGATGCCCTTGACCAGGGACTTGCGGACGGCGATGCCGTTGTCGCGGGTGGCGCCGTCGAAGAACTCGGCCGTGCCCTCGTCCATGGCGGTCGTGCGGTCGCCCTCGTACCAGGGGCCCTCGCCGAAGAACCCGGGAACGGCGAACCGGCCGTTGAGGTAGTGCGTGTACTCGTGCCGGAAGAGCTCTTCGAGGGTGAGGGAGGAGTCCTGCGGGACGCGGCGCTGGTAGGTGTAGAAGGTGGCGCCGTTCTCGATGTACATGCCGCCGTTCTCGGTGCCGTACCCGTACAGCATCGTCTGGTAGGTCACGTAGTCGGCGCGGGAGGCGTACAGCACGATGTTCAGCGTGGTGTTGGGGTCGCCGGCCAGCGGCTGGTCGGTCCCGACGACGCGGTGGAACTGCGTCTTGACCTGCTTGCTCGCGTAGTAGAGCTGGTCGACGGTGGCCCGGTCGAGGGCCGTGCGGACCTTGATGCCGCCGTTGTCGTAGGTGTACGTGTTCGGGAAGAGCATCTTCTCGATGTCCTCCTTGCACACCCCGTACTGCTTGCACGCGTTGTAGGTGTTCAGCCAGGAGACGACCTTGGCCCAGGGCTCGCTGCCGGTGCCCCAGGCGGCCTTGACCGGCTCCAGGAGGCCGCCGAGGTCGGCGGATATCTGGTCCTGGAGGCCCTCGATCTGGCCGAAGCGGCCGTACTCGCCCAGCGCGTCGCGAACGACCCACGCGTTGGCGGTGTCCTTGAGGTGGGTGTAGCCGGCGAAGGCCTTGAAGGCGGCCCGGTAGGCGGGGTCGGCCTTGGCGGCGGCGTGGAAGGCGGAGTCCTCGTTGCCCGGGTACACGCCGAGGTAGTTGACGGTGAGGGCCGCGAGCGCCGCGCCGCCCCAGTTCGCGTCCGCGCTGGTGGCGGGGTGCGAGGCGTCCAGGGTGGCCAGGACCTTCTTGATCAGTCCGAGCTGGGTGTGACGCATGCCGGGGCCGGTGGCGTAGAGGGCCTCGCGCAGGGTCCGGGCGTTGGAGGCGGTGGCGTCGAAGGTGCGGGCCGCGTTGCCGAAGTCGGTGACGGCCCGGCTCATGGCGTCGGCGGTCGCCGCGTCCGTGAGGTCGATCTCCTCGCGCGAGAAGTCGTGGTAGATGGCCGCGTGCAGGTACGTGAACATCTCCTCCAGGTGGGAGGAGTTACGGCCGTCGTGGGCGGCGGCCAGGCCGGATATCCGGCGGGCGACGGCCTGGACGTGCGCGTCGTCCATGACGGGTGCGAGGCGCGCGTCCCACGTCCAGACGAGCCCGCGCATACAGCCGTCGGCGGTGACGGCCTGGTCGGCAAGGAAGTCGGCGAACTGCTCCGGGCTGAGGCCCGTGATCCCGTCGAGGGTGCAGGGGACGCCCGCGGCGACGCTGCGCGCGGTGGGCGCGGCCTGGGGCGCGGCGGCGCGCTCACGGCTCTTCTCGGCGCCCCCGGTGGGGCGTGCGGCGGGGGCCGCGGCCGGGGCGGCCCCGGGGACGCGGCCGTCGGCGGCCAGCCCGCCGGGAGCCTGGCCCGTCGCGGGCGTGGCCTCCTTGGGCGAGGCGAGGTGGTCGACCTCGTCGAAGGGGTTCGCGCCGGGAGCGCCGGAGGTGAAGGTGCCGGGCACGGCGGCCGGGGCGGGTGCGGCGGCGGGGGCCCGGTCGGCCGTCTGGGACACGGCCTGGCCGGCGGAGGCGAGGAGCGTCACCGCGACGGCGGCGGAGAGGAGGGACGTACGCACAGCTCTGTGCTGGGACACCAAGAACTCCTGGTTGGGAGGGGAGGTGGGGGAAGTGGTGCGCGAAGACGCGAAATGTCTGAACTGCCCTGCGTCACCCGGCGTTTGACGGGGATTAATGTGCCGCGGTGTGAGCTGTAACATAGTAATGTGAAATTGCACTGACAAGCCCTGTGCGCCCACCAGTTCGCATCTTCTTGAGGGAGCCCCGATGACCGACACCCCCTCCCGCCTCAACATCGGCAGCCACGACCTGCCGGTATCACCGGAGTTGTCCCGGTTCATGGCCGCCGACTGGGCGCCGTCGCCCCTGCCCGACACCGCGCGGGTCTGCGCGTACGAGGTCACCCCGGTCCGGCGCGAGCGGCTCTCGGCGCGCTTCCCGGGCGAGCGGCTGATCATCCCGGCGGGCGAGCTCAAGGTCCGCACCAATGACTGCGACCACCGCTTCCGCCCGCACAGCGCGTACGCCTGGCTGACCGGGCTGACCGGCGAGGACCAGGTGGGCCACGTCCTGGTGCTGGAGCCCCGCGGCCCGCACGGCCACGAGCCCGTGCTGTACCTGCGCCCCCGCTCCCCGCGCGCCGGCGGCAACGAGGAGTTCTACCGGGACCGCCGCTACGGGGAGTTCTGGGTCGGCCGCCGCCCCGACCTGGCCGAGGCCGAGCGCCTGACCGGCCTGCGCTGCGCCCACCTGGACGACCTGGGCTCCCCGGCGGGCCGCAACGCCGCCACCGACACCGAACTGGCCGGCGCCCTCTCAGAGTTGCGCCTGGTGAAGGACGCCTGGGAGGTCGAACAGCTCCAGCTCGCCGTCGATCACACCGCCGCCGGTTTCGAGGACGTCGTACGGGCGCTGCCGCGCGCCCTGGCGCACCCGCGCGGCGAACGCTGGATCGAGGGGGTCTTCGGCCTGCGCGCGCGGGCGGAGGGCAACGGCACCGGGTACGACACGATCGCCGCCTCGGGCGCGCACGCGTGCGTGCTGCACTGGATCCGCAACGACGGCCGGCTCGACCGCGGCGATCTGCTGCTGCTGGACGCGGGCGTGGAGACCGACAGCCTCTACACGGCGGACATCACGCGCACCCTCCCGCTGTCGGGGCGCTTCTCCCCGGTCCAGCGGCAGGTGTACGAACTGGTGCTGGCGGCCCAGGACGCGGGCATCGCGGCACTGCGACCGGGCGCCAGCTTCCGCGACTTCCACCGGGCCGGGATGCGGGTGATCGCGGAGGGGCTGGCGCAGTGGGGCGTCCTGAAGGACGCGCGGGGCGATCTGCACCGGCGGTACACGCTGTGCAGCAGCGGCCACATGCTCGGGCTGGACGTCCACGACTGCGCGAAGGCGCGCGCGCAGACGTACCTGGACGGGGTCTTGGAGGAGGGCCAGGTGCTGACGGTCGAACCGGGCCTGTACCTCCAGCCGGACGACGAGACCCTGCCGCCGGAGCTGCGGGGCATCGGTGTGCGCATCGAGGACGACCTGGTCATCACGGCAGAGGGCGCCCGACTGATGTCGGGCGCCCTGCCCCGCACGGTCGCGGGGATCGAGGAGTGGATGGGGGCTCTGCTGGAGAGCCGGTAGAGCCGGAGGGTCAGTGGCCGGCGGTCCCGTCAGCGGCCGCCGCCACCGCCTCCGCCACCGCCTCCGCCGCCCCCACCGTTGCCGCCACCGCCGTTGCCGCCGCCCCCGCCGCCGTTGCCGCCACCGCCGCCGCCGTCGTGGCCTCCGCCACCGCCGTCGCCTCCACCGCCGCCCCCGTTGCCTCCGCCGCCACCGCCGTCGTGGCCTCCGCCACCGCCACCGCCGTCGCCGCCGTAGCCACCGCGGCCGGATCCGTTGTCGCTCCAGCCGTTGTCGTGGTTGCCGCTCCAGTTGTTGTCGTTGCGGTTGTCATGGCTGGAGCGGTTGTCGTTCCAGCGGCCGTTGTTCCAGTTGCCGTTCCAATTGGCGTTGTCGTGGCGGCCGTTGTTCCAGGAGTCGTTGTCCCAGCACCAGCTGGGCCGGTCGTTCCAGTTGTGCCAGCGGGAGGGGTCGCAGCAGTCACGCCAGTTGTTGTTCCCGCGCCAGTCGTCGGAGCACCATCCCGAGTTGTTCTGCTGGGTCTGAGGCAGACCTGCGGCAACCGCTCCGCCGACAGGCATCAGGCCGAGCGCGACGCCCGCGGCTCCCGCCACGATCGTCGCGGTGATGACACGGCGCATGACCATGCACCTCCGAGGATTGAGACATTCCTTACAAAAAGGTCATTTCCACCCTCACCCCTCCCCGGCCCGCTGTCAAAGGCACCTGGTCAGTGCCGCGTCAAGCGGACACCCCCTGAGCCGTTTCGAGTACGGCGATACCGTCCAGTTCGACCAGGGCGGGCTCGTCCCAGAGCCGGACGACCCCGATGACCGCCATCGCCGGGTAGTCGCGGCCGGCCAGCCGGCGCCAGATGCGGCCGAGTTCGGATGCGTGGACGCGGTACGCCTCCACGTCGACCGTGTACACGGTCACCCGGGCCAGGTCCGCCGGTGTCCCGCCCGACGCGGCGAGGGCGGCCAGCAGGTTGCCCAGCGCGCGTTCGAACTGCTCGGGCAGGGTCTCCCCCACCACCTTGCCCTCGGTGTCGAGCGCGGTCTGGCCCGCCAGGAAGACGAGCCGGGTGCCGCTCGCGGCCACGGCGTGCGAGAAGCCCGTCGCCGGGGAGAGCTCCGCGGGATTGATCCGCTCCAGGCTCACCGGTAGAGCTCCTTCGCGATGATGGTGCGCTGGACCTCGCTGGCGCCCTCGTAGATCCTCGGCGCCCGGACCTCCCGGTACAGGTGTTCCAGCAGGTGGCCCCGCTGGAGGGCGACGGCCCCGTGCAGCTGGACCGCGTGGTCCACCACGTACTGGGCGGTCTCCGTCGCGAGCAGTTTCGCCATCGCGGAGCGGCGCGGGACGTCCGGCGAACCGGCGTCGTACGCGCCCGCCGCCGCGTACACCAGCAGCCGGGCGGCCTCGGTGCGGGTGGCCATCTCCGCCACCCGGTGGCCCACCGCCTGGAGGTCGCCCAGTACGCCGCCGAAGGCGCGGCGCGCCGCCGTGTACGCCAAGGTCGCGTCCAGGGCGGCCCGGGCCATGCCGACGGCGAAGGCGCCCACGCTCGGCCGGAACCGGTTCAAGGTGTCCATCGCCACGCGGAAGCCCCGGCCGGGTTCGCCGAGCAGGTCCTGCGGGCCGACCGGGACGCCGTCGAAGGACAGCCGTCCGATCGGATGCGGGGAGAGCATGTCCAGGGGCTCGCCGGAGAGCCCGGGCCGGTCGGCCGGGACCAGGAAGGCGGTGACCCCCTTGGCGGCCGGTCCCTCGCCCGTGCGGGCGAACACCGTGTAGAAGTCCGCCTCGGGGGCGTTGGAGATCCAGCACTTCTCCCCGCTGAGCCGCCAGCCGCCCTCGGCCCCCCGGCTCCCCTCGGCCCCGCTCCGGCCGGCGCCCCCGTCCCGCACGGCCTCCAGCGCCAGCGCCGCCGCGTCCGAGCCGGCCCCCGGCTCGCTCAGCGCGAAGGCCGCCACCGCACGCCCGGCCCGTACCTCCGGCAGCCAGCGCGCCCGCTGCTCCGGCGTACCCGAGGCGAGCACCGGATGTGCCCCCAGACCTTGCAGCGCGAGGGCCGTCTCCGCCTCCGTGCACCCGTACGCGAGGGATTCGCGGAGCAGGCACAGCTCCAGCGCCCCCGAGGTGAAGACCCGCTCCAGCAGGCCCAGCTCGCCCAGCGCCGCGAGCAGCGGGCGGTTGACCCGGCCCGGCTCCCCCTTGTCGGCGAGCGGCCGCAGCCGGTCCGCCGCCAGCGCGCGCAGCTGCCCGCACCACTCCTCTTGTTCCGCCCCGAGCGCGAATCCGGTCATCCGAACATCCCCGCTTCTATCGCGTCCTGTTGACTGCCGTCACCATCACGATACGCTCGTAGCGCACTCGCACGGCCCGCTCCGCCACTTCGGCCCCTCACCCGGGGAGCCGCTGTCGTTGCAAGGGGGCGAACCCGCCTTGGAGCTCAAGCCATCCGCCCACGCCGACACCTTCGCGCGCGACCATCTGCCGCCACCGCACGCCTGGCCGCGGCTCCTCTTCGAGCTCCCCGAACTGGCCTACCCGGACCGGCTGAACTGCGGCGCGGAGCTGCTCGACGCCACCATCGACCGGTTCGGGCCCGACCGCCCCGCCTTCCGCAGCGGCACCGGCGAGGTGTGGTCGTACGGCGGGCTGCGGGGGCGCGTGGACCGCATCGCCCACGTGCTCACGGCCGACCTCGGCGTGGTCCCCGGGAACCGGGTGCTCCTGCGCGGCCCCACCGGGCCCTGGCTCGCCGCGTGCTGGCTGGCGGTGATGAAGGCGGGCGCGGTGGCGGTGACGGTCCTCGCCCAGCAGCGGGCGCAGGAGCTGGCCACCGTCTGCGCGATGGCCAGGGTGCGGCACGCGCTGTGCCACGTGGACGTGCTGGACGACCTGGCCAAGGCGCAGGTGCCCGGCCTGCGGATCACCCCGTACGGCGGGGAGGGCGCGGACGACCTGCTGCGGCTGGCCGACCGGCACCCGGCGTCGTTCCCGGCCGTGGAGACCTCCGCCGACGACGTGGCCCTGATCGCCTTCACCTCGGGGACCACCGGCCGCCCCAAGGGCTGCATGCACTTCCACCGCGACCTGCTCTCGGTCGCCGACACCTTCTCCCACAACGTCCTGCGCCCCCGTCCCGACGACGTCTTCGCGGGCAGTCCGCCGCTCGGCTTCACCTTCGGGCTCGGCGGCCTGGTCGTCTTCCCGCTGCGCGCGGGGGCCTCCGCGCTCCTGCTCGACCAGGCGGTCCCGCGCCGGCTGCTGCCGGCCCTCGCCCAGCACCGGGTCTCGGTGCTGTTCACCGCGCCGACCGCGTACCGGGCGATGCTGGACGAGCTGGGCCCGGACCCGGTGGGCACGTACGACCTGTCCGCGCTGCGCCGCTGCGTCTCGGCGGGCGAGAACCTCCCGGCGGCCACCTGGCAGGCCTGGTACGAGCGCACCGGACTGCGGATCATCAACGGGATCGGCGCCACGGAACTGCTGCACATCTTCATCTCCGCGGCCGACGAGGACATCCGCCCGGGGACGACCGGCCGCGTGGTGCCGGGCTGGCAGGCCCGGGTGGTGGACGCCGCCGGGCGGCCGGTCGCGGACAACGAGCCGGGGCTGCTGGCGGTGCGCGGTCCGGTGGGCTGCCGGTACCTGGCGGATCCGCGGCAGGCGGAGTACGTACGGGACGGCTGGAACCTGACCGGGGACACCTACGTCCGCGATCCGGAGGGCTACTTCCGGTACGTCGCCCGGGCCGACGACATGATCGTCTCGGCGGGCTACAACATCGCGGGCCCGGAGGTGGAGGAGGCCCTGCTGCGCCACCCGGACGTGGTGGAGGCGGCGGTGGTGGGCCGTCCGGACGAGCGACGCGGCCAGATCGTGGTGGCGTACGCCGTCGCGCGGGCGGGCGCGCAGCCGAGCGAGGAGGAACTGCGGGCGTTCGTGCGGGCGGAGCTGGCCCCGTACAAGTGCCCGCGCGCCTTCGTCTTCCTGCCGGCCCTCCCCCGGACGGCGACGGGCAAACTGCAGCGCTTCCGGCTGCGCGACGCCGCGAACCCGGCCTGATCCGAACGACACGACCTAGAGTGATCCCGTGGTCGAGCAGCACACTCCGCGATCTCTGATCGTCACGTTCTACGGCGCCTACGGGCGGTCCTTCGAGGGGCCGGTCCCGGTGTCCGCGCTGGTCCGCCTGCTGGGCGCGGCCGGTGTGGACGCCCCGTCGGTCCGCTCGTCGGTCTCCCGGCTGAAGCGGCGCGGCTTCCTGCTGCCCGGGCGGGCCTCGGACGGCTCCGCGGGGTACGAGCTCTCCGCGGAGGCCCGCCAGCTGCTGGACGACGGCGACCGCAGGATCTACGGGGAGCGCGGCGCCGACCCCGCGGGGGAATGGCTGCTGGCGGTGTTCTCCGTACCGGAGCAGGAGCGGCACAAGCGGCACCTGCTGCGCTCGCGCCTCGCGCGCCTGGGCTTCGGCGCGGTGGCCCCGGGGGTGTGGATCGCCCCGGCCCACCTGTACGAGGAGACCGGGCACACCCTGGACCGGCTGCACCTGACGGCGTACGTGGAGCTGTTCTCCGGCGGCCACCTCGGCTTCGCCCCGACCGCCGAGGCGGTGGCCCGGTGGTGGGACCTGACCTCGCTGGCCAAGCAGCACGAGGAGTTCCTGGACCTGCACGAGCCGGTGCTGCGCGCCCTGCAGTCGGGCCCCGCCCCCACCGCGGAGGAGGCCTACCGCGGCTACCTGCTCGCCCTGGACACCTGGCGGCGCCTGCCGTACGCCGACCCGGGGCTGCCGCGGGAACTGCTGCCCGCGGACTGGCCGGGCGACCGCGCGGCGGCGGTCTTCACCGACCTGCACGACCGGCTGCGGGACGTCGGGGCGGGGTTCCTGGAACCGTAGGCGACGGGGACACGTCACGTCGGGGTGTGACACGAAACGATCTTCCGCCCGAGGCCCCACCCCTTCCCCCGCACCCACCGGGCGTCCAGCCGCCGGCCGGTCCCCCACCGCCCGGCTTCGGGCCGCCGCCCGTCATGGCGGACAAGCGGCTGCGGTGGCAGGGCGTGGTGACCGCGCTGCTGGGCGGCGCCGTCGCCGGCTACCTGGCGCACGACCTGGCCGCCAACGCCCGCGCGTACTGTGACGCGGGCTGGGAGGCGGGCGGCAAGTTCGAGCTGGCCTTCGAGATGCTCCTGCTGGTCCCGGGGTGCGCGGTGCTCGCCCTGCTGGTCTGGCTGCTCGCCCGGCGCGTGAATCCCGTGACGGGCGTGGTGGCCGTGGTACTGGTCCTGTCGGTGGTGATCGTCTGGTACTTCGCCACGCAGGGCACGCTGGACGGCTACCGCGGGGACTCGGGGCTGTGCGGGCCCGACAACGTGCCGCCGTGGTGGCCGGCCTGGCTGCCCTCGTAAAACTGACGTGCACGCAGAGACGGTCCGACGCCATCATGGCCCATGACCTGGACGTTCACCCATGACCTGGCGGCGTTCCGGGCCGCGGCCGGCCCGGCCGTGGCCGCCGAGCCCGTGTCCAACACCACCCTGCTGACCGTGCTGGACGCGCTGGAGCGGCGCGGCCCGGACGCCTACGGGTCCGCCGAGCCCCTCTTCGGCTGGTGGACCGGCGCCGGCGGGGGCGTCGCGGGCGCCGTGCTGCGCACCCCGCCGTACCCGCTGCTGATCGGGGCGCTGCCCGAGCGGGCCGTGCGCGAGCTGGGGGCCGCCCTCACCACCGAACCCCTGCTCGCCGGGGTCGGGGTGCTCAACGCCCGGCGCCGCGATGCCGAGGCGCTGGCCGCGGCCTGGGGCAGGGCGAGCGCGGTCACCGCGGAGAACCGGCTGTACCGGCTCGCGGGACTGCTCGCCCCGGCCCCCGCCCCGGCCGGCCGGGCGCGGACCGCCACCGACGCCGATCTCCCGCTGCTGCTGGACTGGACCGGGGCCTTCAAGCGGGAGACCGGGCAGCCGGGCGGCCCTTCCGAGGCCGGCCTGCGCGACCGGCTCTCGTACGGGGGCATGCTGCTCTGGGAGGACGCCGCAAGGCCCGTGGCCATGGCCGGGTTCTTCCGCGTGATCGGCCCGGTCTCCCGGGTCGGCCCGGTGTACACCCCGCCCGGGCTGCGCGGGCGCGGGTACGCGGCCGGGGTGACGCACGCGGTCAGCGAGGCGGCGTACGCGGCGGGCGCCTCGGAGGTGCTGCTCTTCACCGACCTGGCCAACCCGACCAGCAACCGCCTCTACCGGCGCCTGGGCTACGTCCCGGTGGAGGACCGCGTCGGGGTGGCCGCGCCGTGAGCCGTCCGGCGCTCCCTCAGCCGCGGCCGGTCGGGGGTGTGCGGCTGCCGGCGCGGTAGGGGGCGGGCCAGGGCGCGGCCGGGCCCTCGTAGGACTGGTCGGCGGCCGCGTGCAGGGTCCAGTGCGGGTCGTACAGGTGGGGGCGGCCCACGGCGCAGAGGTCGGCGCGGCCCGCCAGCAGCAGGGAGTTCACGTCGTCCCAGGAGGAGATCGCGCCGACGGCGATGACGGGCACGCCGAGCGCGTTGCGGATCCGGTCCGCGTACGGGGTCTGGTACGAGCGCCCGTACTCGGGGCTCTCGTCGGCCACCACCTGGCCGGTCGACACGTCGATGGCGTCGGCGCCGTGGGCGGCGAAGGCGGCCGCGATGTCCACGGCGTCCTGGGCGGACGTTCCGCCGGGGGCCCAGTCGGTGGCCGAGATGCGTACGGTCATCGGCCGGTCGGCGGGCCACACGGCGCGGACCGCGTCGAAGACCTCCAGCGGGAAGCGGAGCCGGTTCTCCAGGGGCCCGCCGTAGGCGTCCGTGCGCCGGTTGGTGAGCGGGGACAGGAAGCCGGACAGCAGGTATCCGTGGGCGCAGTGCAGTTCCAGCAGGTCGAAGCCGCAGCCCGCGGCCCGTACGGCGGCGGCCGCGAAATCGGAGCGGATCGATGCCATGTCCGCTGCCGTCAGCGCGCGCGGAACGGCCGAGACGCCCGGCCGGTAGGGCGCCTGGGAGGCCGCCACGAGCGGCCAGTTGCCCTCCGGGAGCGGGTCGTCCATGCCCTCCCACATCACCCGCGTCGAGCCCTTGGCACCTGAGTGGCCGAGCTGGACGCCCAGCGCGGTGCCGGGCGCGGAGCCGTGCACGAAGTCGGCGATCCGGGTCCAGGCCGCCGCCTGCCCCGCCGTGTACAGGCCGGTGCAGCCGGGGGTGATCCGGCCCTCGGCCGATACGCAGACCATCTCGGTCATCACCAGGCCCGCTCCGCCGAGGGCCCGCGCCCCCAGGTGCACCAGGTGGAAGTCCCCGGGCGTTCCGTCGCCGTCCTGCGCGCAGTACATGTCCATCGGGGAGACCACGACGCGGTTGCGCAGGGTCAGCCCGCGCAGCTTCAGCGGCGTGAACATCGGCGGGGTGTGCTCGTCCGGGCAGCCGAAGTCGCGTTCCACGGCCCGGGTGAACCGCTCGTCGCGCAGCCGCAGGTTGTCGTGGGTCACCCGGCGGCTGCGGGTGAGCAGGTTGAAGGCGAACTGCCGGGCGGGCTGGTCCACGTACCCGGCGAGTTCCTCGAACCACCGCATGCTGGCGGCGGCGGCCCGCTGGGTCGAGGCCACCGCCGGCCGCCGGGCGGCCTCGTACGCGGCGAGGGCGGCGGGCACGTCCGGCTCCGCGGCCACGGCTTCGGCGAGCGCGAGCGCGTCCTCCACCGCCAGCTTCGTACCCGAGCCGATGGAGAAGTGGGCGGTGTGCGCCGCGTCCCCGAGCAGGACGACGTTCCCGTGCGACCAGCGCTCGTTGACGACCGTGCGGAACTCGGTCCACGCCGAGTGGTTGCCGTGCAGCGGGCGCCCGCGCAGGGCCTCGCCGAAGATCTTGGCGCAGCGCGCGGCGGACTCGGCCTCGTCGCACAGGTCGAAGCCGGCGGACCGCCAGACGTCCTCGTGCATCTCCACGATGACGGTGGAGGCGTCCGCGGAGTACGGGTAGGCGTGCAGCTGCATGACGCCGTGCTCGGTCTCCGCGATCTCGAAGCGGAACGCGTCGAAGGCGAAGTCGGCGGCGAGCCAGATGTAGCGGCATCGCCCGCTCGTCAGCGTCGGGCGGAAGTGCGCGGCGCCGGCCTGCCGGGTCGCACTGTGCACTCCGTCGGCCGCGACGACCAGGTCGTACGAGGCCGCCAGGGCCGCGGCGGCCGGTGCGGGGGTGCGGAAACGGAGCCTGACCCCGAGGCCGGCGCAGCGCTCGTGGAGGATCTCCAGCAGCCGTCGCCGGCCGAGGGCGGAGAAGCCGTGGCCGCCGGAGGTCAGCAGCCGCCCCCGGTGGACGATGTCGATGTCGTCCCAGCGGACGAACTCGGCGCCGAGGGCCGCGTAGACCACGGTGTCGGCCCGTTCGATGCCGCCGAGGGTCTCGTCGGAGAGCACCACGCCGAAACCGAAGGTGTCCTCGGGGGCGTTTCGCTCCCACACCTCGACCGTATGGCCCTGGCGGGCCAGCAGCGCGGCGGCGTACAGGCCCCCGGGCCCGCCGCCGACGACGGCGACCCGCAATGCGCTGCCTTCCGGCATGGCGCTACCTGCCCTTCCACTCCGGGGGCCGCTTCGCGGTGAAGGCGGCGTGGAACTCGGCGTAGTCCCGGCCGTTCATCAGCAGGGCCTGGGTGTTGGCGTCGAGCTCGACCGACGCGGCGAGCGGCATGTCGAGTTCGGCGGTCAGCAGCGCCTTGGTCTGCGCGTACGCGAGGGCGGGACCTGCGGCGAGGTGCGCGGCGAGTTCCGCGGCCCGTGCGCCGGCCTTCCCCTCCTCGGTGACCTCGCTGAGCAGGCCGATTCGCTCGGCCTCCGGGGCGCGTACGGGCTCTCCGAGCATCAGCAGCCGGGTCGCGTGGCCGAGGCCGACGACGCGGGGCAGCAGGTACGCGGCGCCCATGTCCCCGCCGGAGAGGCCGACGCGGGTGAAGAGGAACGCGAAGCGGGCGGACGGGTCGGCGATCCGGAAGTCGGAGGCGAGGGCGAGGACGGCCCCGGCCCCGGCGGCGACCCCGTGCACGGCGGCGATCACCGGGAAGGGGCACTCGCGGATGGCGCGCACCACCTGGCCGGTCATCCGGTTGAAGTCGAGGAGCTGGGCGGTGTCCATGGCGAGGGTGGCGCCGATGATCTCGTCGACGTCTCCACCGGAGCAGAAGCCGCGCCCCTCGCCACCGAGGACGAGGGCGCGTACGGAGCGCTCGCGGGAGAGCTCGGCGAGCAGGTCGCGCAGGTCGGCGTAGGCGCCGAAGGTGAGGGCGTTGAGTTTCTCGGGGCGGTCGAGGGTGACGGTGGCCACGCCGTCCTGCCGGGTCACCCGCAGGTGGCGCCACCGTTCGGTCGCTGCTGTGGAACCGATGAAGGGGCTCACGGGATCGACGGTATCACTGCATCGTGACTGCCGTCACAGAAACGCGACACATGGGTGACGGGGTGGGTGCGTCACGGCAGCGCGCGGGCACTCCGTATCGTTGAAAGCGGAAGTTCCTCCTCCCCGCCTTGTCGACTCCCTGCCCCCCACCTTCCCCGCTCCCACTCCCGCCCCCTGCCCCCTGCCCCCTGTCTCCCGGAACGGACGGTCCCCTCATGCCCGACGTCTCCGCCTGGCGGATCCCGCTGCCCCGCACGCCGGCCGCCGTGCCGATCGCCCGCGCCCTCGTCCGCACGGCGCTCACCGACGTGCCCGTCGTGCACGCCGACAGCGACACGGCGGAGCTGCTGACCGCGGAGCTGGTCGCCAACGCCGTGGAGCACACCGCCGGTGACGCCCCGATCGAGCTGGTCGTGGAGCTGCGGGCGAGCGGCTGTCAGGTCGAGGTCCACGACGGGGATCCGCGACCGCCCGGGGTCCTCGGCGCGATCGGCACCCGGGGCGCCGCCGGCACCCGCCTGGAGGACCTGATGCCCGACCCCTGGCAGGAGCACGGCCGCGGACTGCTGCTGATCCGCGCGCTCAGCTCGGCCTGCGGCCACCGCCCGACGGCGGACGGGAAGGCCGTCTGGTTCACCCTGGCGGCGCGGCCCGCATGACTATGCGGGCCCGGCCCCGTCACGATCCGGAAGACACGGCCTGACCGGCTTCGGGTCCCGCGAGGGTCGCGACGAGGACCGCCTTGATGGTGTGCAGCCTGTTCTCGGCCTCGTCGAAGACGACGGAGTGCGCGGATTCGAACACCTCGTCCGTCACCTCCAGCGAGTCCAGCCCGTGCCGCTCGTGGATCTCGCGCCCGACCTTGGTGCCCAGGTCGTGGAAGGCCGGCAGGCAGTGCAGGAACTTGACGTCCGGATTGCCGGTCGCGCGGAGCACGTCCATCGTGACGGCGTACGGGGCCAGGGCGCCGATCCGCTCGTCCCAGACCTCCTTCGGCTCGCCCATGGAGACCCACACGTCGGTGGCGACGAAGTCGGCCTGGGCCACGCCCTCGGCGACCTCCTCCGTCAGCATGATGCGCGCCCCGCTGGCGGCCGCGAGCTCGCGGGCCCGCGAGACCACTGCCTCGGCCGGCCAGTAGGCCTTCGGTGCGACGATGCGCACGTCCATGCCGAGCAGCGCGCCGGTGACCAGGTACGAGTTGCCCATGTTGAAGCGGGCGTCGCCGAGGTAGGCGAAGGCGGTGCGCTCCAGCGGCTTGGCGCAGTGCTCGGTCATGGTGAGCACGTCCGCCAGCATCTGGGTGGGGTGCCAGTCGTCGGTGAGGCCGTTGAACACCGGCACGCCGGAGTGGGCGGCGAGCGCCTCGACGGCCTCCTGGCTGTCACCGCGGTACTCGATCCCGTCGAACATCCGCCCGAGCACCCGCGCCGTGTCCTTGACCGACTCCTTGTGGCCGATCTGGGAGCTGGCCGGGTCGAGGTAGGTGGTGTGCGCGCCCTGGTCCGCGGCCGCGACCTCGAACGCGCAGCGCGTGCGCGTCGAAGTCTTCTCGAAGATCAGCGCGATGCTCCTGCCCTGGAGGCGGCGCCGCTCGGCGCCGGCCTTCTTGGCCGCCTTGAGTTCGGCCGCGAGCTCGATCAGACCGCGGAACTCGGCGGCTGTGAAGTCGAGCTCCTTGAGGAAACTGCGGCCGACGAGGTCGGTGGCCATGGGGACACTCCAAGGGTCACGCTGACAGGGGATTCTGGAAGTCTATACGATCCCCCGTATTGATATACAGGTGGGCCTCAGACCGGATCGCGCTCCACCGGGCAGCTCATGCACCGCGGCCCGCCCCGCCCCCGCCCGAGCTCGCTGCCCGGGATCTCGATGACCTCGATGCCCTCCTTGCGCAGGTGCGTGTTGGTCGTCACGTTCCGCTCGTACGCCACCACCACCCCCGGCTCGACGGCCAGCACGTTGCAGCCGTCGTCCCACTGCTCGCGCTCCGCCGCGTGCACGTCCTGCGTCGCGGTCAGCACCCGGATCGAGTCCAGTCCGAGCGCGGCCGCGATCGCCCGGTGCATGTGCTCCGGCGGATGGTCGGTCACCTTCAGCTCCTGCAGGCCCTCGCCCGGCTCGATGGTGTAGGAGCGCAGCATGCCGAGGCCCACGTACTGAGTGAACGTATCTCCGTCGACCATCGTCATCACCGTGTCCAGGTGCATGAAGGCCCGCCGCTTCGGCATGTCCAGCGCCACGATGGTCCTCGCCGACCCGGCCGCGAACAGACCCCGCGCGAGCATCTCCACCGCCTGCGGCGTGGTCCGCTCGCTCATCCCGATCAGCACCGCGCCGTTGCCGATGACGAGCACGTCCCCGCCCTCGATGGTCGAGGGGTAGTCCGCCTGCCCCTGCGACCAGTAGTGGAAGGCCCCGGAGGAGGTGAAGAGCGGGTGGTGCTTGTAGATCGCCTCGAAGTGCACCGTCTCGCGCTGCCGGGCCGGCCACCGCATGGCGTTGATGGACACCCCGTCGTAGATCCAGGCGGAGGTGTCCCGGGTGAACAGGTGGTTGGGCAGCGGCCCCAACAGGAAGTCGTCGAGCTCCATCGCGTGGAAGCGGACCGACACCGGCTCCGCGTGCCGCTCCAGGTACTCGCGCTTGGTCATCCCGCCGATCAGCGCCTCGGTCAGGGCGGTCACCGGCAGCTGGTCGAAGACCGCGCGCAGGTGGTCGGTGGCGAGCGGACCGTACTCCTTCTCGTCGAACACCCGGTCCAGGACGAGGTGTCTGGCCTCCGGGACGTCAAGGGCCTCGCACAGCAGGTCTCCGAAGAGGTGCACCTCCACGCCGCGGTCGCGCAGGACGTCGGCGAAACCGTCGTGCTCCTGGCGGGCCCGGCGCACCCACAGCACGTCGTCGAAGAGCAGCGCGTCCTTGTTGCTCGGTGTGAGCCGCTTCAGCTCCAGATCGGGCCGGTGGAGGATGACGCGGCGAAGCCGCCCGGTCTCGGAGTCGACATGGAATCCCATGGCGTACACGTTCGCAGACCGGACGGCCTTTTGACCTGGCGTTCGCTCAGGAGACGCGGCACGGTCGGCATCCCCCGCGGTCCCGGCGGCGCCGGCCGGGGTCAGCGCAGACCGAGGAGCGCCGTCGGGGCCCCGATCACTTCCGGGGCGGTCAGGCCCAGCTTGGGCGTGGTCAGGTTCGGGATGCCGTGGTTGCTGCCGTCCGGCATCGTCAGCGGGGCGCCGACGATCGCGCCGGGGGTGCGGGCGAGCAGGTTGGTGGCCGGAGCCTCCACCGTGCCCTCGCCGTCCGTCTTCGGGTCGCCGAGCAGGTTCGGCACCGGCGTGCCGACGAGGGTGCCGCCGAGCTCGGTGGTGATCGGCACGACCGGGAGGACCGGGCTGGGGAGCAGATCGCCCTTGTGGAACCGGGGGGCCTCCGGAGCGCCGACGACGGGCACCGGCACCCCGGTGGCCACGCGCGGGGTGTCCACGCCCAGCGTGGTCTTCACGGCGTCCAGGGGGACACCCACCGGCACCGAGTCGGCCACGGCCGGGGTGGCCGCGCCGGCCGCGGCCATACAGGTCATGAGTGCCGCAATGCTTCCGCGCGCGGTCATCTTCATAGGTGACGTTCCGTCCTTCCAGGGTCGCGGACATTCCGCTGCCCTGGATGAACGATCCCGCCGGTGGTTTTCCCGGAGTTCTCCGGGAAAGTTCCCCCATACGACCTAATTCGGGGCCGTACAGGGGCCTCCCCTTTACGGCTGCGCGTACCGTCCCCCGCTCACAACCGCGGGTCGACCGGCTCCGATTCGAGGGCGAGCACGGCGAAGACCGCCTCGTGCACCCGCCACAGCGGCTCCTCGGCCGCCAGCCGGTCCAGCGCCTCCAGCCCCAGTGCGTACTCGCGCAGGGCCAGCGAGCGCTTGTGCCCCAGGAACCGCTGCCGCAGCTTCTCCAGCTGCTCCGGACGCGTGTACTCCGGACCGTAGATGATCCGCAGGTACTCGCGCCCGCGCACCTTGATCCCGGGCTGGACCAGGCGGCCCTTGGCGTCCCGGGCGTACGCCTGGAGCGGTTTGACGACCATGCCCTCACCGCCCGCGGCCGTCAGCTCCAGCCACCAGTCGGTGCCCGCCCGTACGGAGTCCTCGTCGGCGGTGTCGACCAGGATCCGGCCGGTGCGGCGCAACAGCCCGGTCCCGGCCGCCTCGTCGGCGGCCACGAGCCGGTCGAGCCAGAACAGCTGCTCGTCGTGCGGTACGGCGGCCAGCGAGCGCCCGGCCACCGCCAGCAGCTGGAAGGGCGCGAACCGTACGCCGTCCAGCCCGTCCGTGGTCCAGCAGTAGCGCCGGTAGGCGTCGGTGAACCGCTCGGCGTCGGCGGCCCGCTCCCGCTGGCGGGCGAGCAGGCCCCCGGTGTCGATGCCCCGCCCGGCGGCCGCGGCCAGGGCGCCGAGGGCGTCCGGGAACACGGCGCGGGAGGCCGCGCCGACTGCGGCGTACTGGTTGCGCAGCAGGCCGGTGGACTTCAGCGACCAGGGCAGCAGCTCCCCGTCCAGCAGCAGCCAGTCGGTGGCCAGTTCCTCCCACAGGCCCGCGTCGGTGATCGCGCCGCGGAGCCGGGTGAGGACCTCCTCCGTGACCTCTGGGTCGTGGAAGAAGGGCCGTCCGGTGCGGGTGTGGACGGAACCGGTCGGCCCGTCGACGCCGAAGCGTTCCCGGGCCGCCTGCGCGTCCTTGCAGACGAGGACGGTGGCGCGGGAGCCCATGTGCTTCTCCTCGCACACGACCTGGGCGATGCCGTCCTTGCGGTACTGGGCGAAGGCCTCGGCCGGGTGCTCCAGGTAGCCCTCTTCGTTCGAGGTGGCGGTGGGCGCCATGGTCGGCGGCAGGTACGGGACCAGCCGCGGGTCCACCGCGAAGCGGCTCATGACCTCCAGGGCCGCGGCCGCGTTCTCCTCGCGCACGGTGACGTTGCCCAGGTGCCGGGTCTCGACGATCCGGCGTCCGTGCACGTCGCCCAGGTCCAGCGGGCGGCCGTCGTGTCCTCCCGGCGCCTCGCCGGCGAGCGGCTTGACCGGCTCGTACCAGACCTTCTCGGCCGGCACGTCGACCAGTTCGCGCTCGGGCCAGCGCAGGGCGGTCATCCTGCCGCCGAAGACGGCGCCCGTGTCCAGGCAGATGGTGTTGTTGATCCAGGCGGTGTTCGGGACCGGGGTGTGGCCGTAGACCACGACCGCCTTGCCGCGGTACTCCTCGGCCCACGGGTAGCGCACGGGCAGGCCGAACTCGTCGGTCTCGCCGGTGGTCTCCCCGTACAGGGCGTGCGAGCGGACCCGGCCGGAGGTGCGGCCGTGGTACTTCTCGGGCAGGCCGGCGTGGCAGACCACCAGCTTGCCGCCGTCGAGCACGTAGTGGCTGACGAGGCCGCGGATGAACTCCCGTACCTCCTGGACGAACTCCTGCGGCTCACGGCCGAGCTGCTCGATCGTCTCGGCGAGCCCGTGGGTCTGCTGCACCTTGGAGCCCTTGAGGTGGCGGCCGAGCTTGTTCTCGTGGTTCCCGGGCACGCACAGGGCGTTGCCGGAGCCGACCATGCCCATCACCCGGCGCAGGACGCCGGGGCTGTCCGGGCCGCGGTCGACGAGGTCGCCGACGAACACGGCGGTGCGGCCCTCGGGGTGGACCCCGTCCTCGTACCCCAGCTTGCCGAGCAGGGTCTCCAGCTCGGAGGAACAGCCGTGGATGTCACCGATGATGTCGAAGGGACCGGTGAGGTGGGTGAGGTCGTTGAACCGCTTTTCGAGGACGACTTCGGCGGTCTCGGCCTCCTCCGGCGTGCGCAGCACGTGCACCTTGCGGAAGCCCTCGCGCTCCAGTCCGCGCAGCGAGCGCCGCAGGTCGCGGCGGTGCCGCTGGATGACGGCGCGGGGCAGTTTGGCCCGGTCGGGGCGCCCGGAGTTGCGTTCGGCGCAGACCTCCTCGGGCATGTCGAGGACGATCGCGATGGGCAGGACGTCGTGCTCGCGGGCCAGCCGGACGAGCCCGCGGCGGGCCTCGGCCTGCACGCTGGTGGCGTCGACGACGGTCAGGCGCCCGGCGGCCAGCCGCTTGCCGGCGATGTAGTGCAGGACGTCGAAGGCGTCACCGCTCGCGCTCTGGTCGTTCTCGTCGTCGGCGACGAGAGCGCGGCAGTAGTCGGAGGAGATGACCTCGGTGGGCTTGAAGTGCTTGCGGGCGAAGGTGGACTTCCCGGACCCCGTGGCCCCGACGAGGACGACGAGGGACAGATCGGTGACGGGAAGTACGCGGTTGCCGGTGCTGGTCATGCGGCCTCTCCCTCCTTGGCGGCGTCGGTGTGGGTGTCGGCGTGGGTGTCGGCGTGGGTGTGGGGACCGGTGTGGGTGTCCGTCCGGATCCGGGTGAAGACGGCCATCTGGGTCGGCGGCCCCACCTCGGGGTCGTCGTCGCCGACGGGCACGAAGGAGACCTCGTAACCGTGGCGCCCGGCCACGGTGGCGGCCCAGCCGCGGAACTCCTCGCGGTTCCACTCGAAGCGGTGGTCCGCGTGCCGGACGTGCCCGGCGGGCAGGCTCTCCCAGCGGACGTTGTACTCCACGTTGGGGGTGGTCACGAGGACGGTGCGGGGGCGGGCCGCGCCGAACACCGCGTACTCCAGGGCGGGCAGGCGCGGCAGGTCCAGGTGCTCGATGACCTCGCTGAGCACCGCCGCGTCGTAGCCGGCCAGCCGCTCGTCGGTGTACGCGAGCGAGCCCTGGAGCAGCCGGACCCGGCTGCTCTGCTTCTCCCCCATCCGCTCGATGCGCAGCCGCTTGGCAGCCATGGAAAGGGCCCGCATGGACACGTCGACACCGACGATCTCGGTGAACGACACGTCCCCCAGCAACGCCTGGACCAACTGCCCCTGTCCGCAGCCGAGGTCGAGGACCCGGGCAGCGCCGGCGGCGCGCAGCGCGGCGAGGATCGCCTCGCGCCGCTGCACGGCGAGCGGTACGGGCTTCTCCTCGGTGTCGCGGTTCTCGTCCACGGCGTTGTCGAGCTCCTCGACCTCACTGCCGTCGGCCTCGGCCAGCCGCAGCAGCTCCAGCCGCTCCAGGGCCTCGCGGGTCAGCCGCTTGTGGCGGGCGAGATAGCGGGCGCTGATGAGCCCGTTCTCCGGGTGCGCGGCGAGCCAGCCGTCTCCGGCGCGCAGCAGCTTGTCGACCTCGTCGGGGGCGACCCAGTAGTGCTTGGCGTCGTCGAGCACGGGCAGCAGGACGTAGAGCTGCCGCAGCGCGTCGGCGAGGCGCAGCTCGCCCTCCAGCACGAGCCGTACGTACCGGGAGTCCCCCCACTCCGGGAACTGCTCGTCGAGCGGTACGGGATCGGCCTGTACGAGGTCCCAGCCGAGCGGGTCGAACAGCCGGTGCACGAGCCCCGCCCCGCCGCGCGCGGGCAGCGCCGGTATCTCGATGCGCAGCGGACGGGTCCGCTCCGCCAGCTCGGGCCGGGCGGTGCACTGCCCCTTGAGCGCGCTGCGGAAGACGGAGCTGAGCGCGACGGCGAGCAGCGAGGACGCCGCGTACGGGCGGTCGTTGACGTACTGGGCGAGCGCGGCATCGGGCGCGGGGCCCCGCCCCTTGCCCTGGCCGCGCCGCACGAGCGCGACGGGGTCCACCTCCAGCAGCAGCGCCGCCGTGCACCGTTCGTCGGCGGCCTCGGGATAGAACACGTGGGCGACGCCGTGGGAGGTGGAGAACGCCTGCACCTTCCCCGGGTGCTTGTGCAGCAGGAAGCCCAGATCGGTGGCCGGGTGCTCGGCACCGCCAGTGGTGGAGATCGTCAAGAACATGCAGATCAGCATGGACGCCGCCGCCGCCGGGAGCCACTGGATTTCCCCCCGCCCGCGCCCGGTCGCACCACCCCCGGATCCCGATTCGGGCAAGTGCCCGACGCGCTTGCGGCGGGCGCTGTACGGTCCGCGGAACACGTCGTTCCCCGTGCCCCCGGCATCCCGGCAGCCCCAGGAGGGCCTCTCCCGTGTACCCGCCGCAGCCTTACCCACCCATGCCCTCGCCCGTGCGCCGCTGGTGGCAGCATCCCGCCCTGATCATCGCTCTGCTGGTGGTGATCCCGCCCGCGGGCATCGCGCTCGCCTGGACGAGCCGGTGGGGGCAGGCCAAGAAGGTCATCGCGACCGTCCTCGCCGGTCTGTGGTTCCTCACGCCCTTCCTGGGCGACCCGCCGAAGAAGGCCGAGGCGGACGCCAAGCCGGCCGCCCTCGCGTCCTCCTCGCCGAGCGCGAGCCCCAGCCGGACCGAGCCGCCCTCCCTCGTCGGCCGGAACCTCAAGGAGGCGAAGGCCGCCGCGCTCGCCGCCGGGTTCCGGGCGCTCTCGCACGACGCCTCCGAGGGGGACGCCGCCCAAGTGGCCGAAGAGGCCTGGAAGGTGTGCTTCCAGAGCCTGGTCAGCGAGAAGGCCGGTGCGATACCCGCGCTCGACTTCGGCGTGGTCGCCGCCGACGCCCCCTGCCCCGCGAAGGACGGGGACCCGATCCCCTATCCGAAGATGCCCAAGGTCATCGGCCTGACGTTCGCGAAGGCCTCCGAGGCTCTGAAGCCGATCGGCTTCCGGAAGATCGAGCCGCAGAGCGCGTTCACGGACGTCACCCTTCCGGCCGCCGTGGACGACTGGGCCGTCTGCTTCCAGGATCCCGCCGAAGGCACGGAGATCAGCGCTCAGGCGACCACTTCCGCCTCCCTGAAGCTGGTGTCCCCCGGGACCGGCTGCCCGGGCGCGCCGAACACCCGCCTCCACCCCGAGCCGGTGCCCACGCATGACGACGACTCGGGCAGCACGGCATCGGGCGGCTCTTCCTCCGGGGGCTCTTCCTCCGGGGGTTCCTCCTCTGCCGGTTCGTCGTCCGGAGGCTCCTCTTCCGGGGGATCGTCCTCCGGAGGCTCTTCCTCCTCCGGAGGGTCCGACAGCGGCGGCTCGGGAAGCTCGGGCACGGTGACGCCCGGGGCGTTCTGCTCCCCCGCCGGGGCAACCGGCGTCAGCAAGAAGGGCGTCGCCTACACCTGCAAGGGTCCCGGTCAGCCCCGCTGGCGTCAGTGACCGGTCCCGTCCCGCCAGGTCCCCGCGGCGAGTTCGGCGATGCCCGCCGGGCCGATGCGGCAGCAGCCTCCGATCAGGCGGGCTCCCGTCGTGCGCCAGGCTTCCACGGGCCAGGGGACGGGGTGGGGCGGGGCGTGCCAGGTGGCGGTGGCGGCGTCCCAGACGGAGCCGTCGTTGGGGTAGGCGACGAGCGGCTTGGGCGTCACGGAGGCGGCCGCCTCCAGGGCGGGCAGGACGTCCGCCGGGTCGCAGCAGTTGACGCCGATCGCGATGATCTCCGGGGCCCCGGCCGCGAGGGCGAAGGCCTCGCGGAGCGGCCGGCCGGCGCGGGTGCGCGGGCCGGCCACCGTGTAGCTCAGCCAGGCGGCCGCCCCCGTCCCGGCGAGGACGCCGAGGAGCGCTTCGGCCTCCCGCGCGTCCGGGATGGTCTCCAGCGCCAGGACGTCGGCGCCCGCCGCGAGCAGCGCCTCGATCCGCGGGCGGTGGAAGGCGGCGAGCTCGCGCACGCCGAGCCCGTACCGCCCGCGGTACTCGGAGCCGTCCGCGAGCACCGCGCCGTACGGGCCGACCGAGGCGGCCACCCAGACCTCGTGGTCGGCGGCCTCGGCCGCACGGGCCGCCAGCGCGACGCCGCGGTGCAGCAGGGCGGTGGTCTCGGCCCGGTCGTAGCCGTGCGCGGCGAAGGCCTCGTACCCCACCTGGTAGCTCGCGGTGATCAGCACCTCGGCGCCGGCCCGCGCGTACGCCGCGTGGGCGGCCTTCACCTGGTCCGGCCGCTCGGCCAGCACCCGGCCCGACCAGAGGCCGCCGGACAGATCGCAGCCCTGGTCGGCGAGCTGGTTGCTCAGCCCGCCGTCGAGGAACACGACCCTGTCGGCCAGGGCTTCGGCGAGCGGGCGGGACGCGCGGGGCACGGCGGTCCGCCTCCCTCAGCCGAGCTGGGACAGCACCTGGGCCGAGATCAGCTCCAAGTGGTCCAGGTCGTCGAGGTCGAGCAGCTGGAGGTAGACGCGGGAGCTGCCGACGGCCGCGTAAGCGCCGATCTTCTCCACCACCTCGGCCGGGGAGCCGGCCAGGCCGTTCGCCTTCAGCTCGTCCACGTCCCGGCCGATGGCGGCGGCCCGGCGGGCGACCTCGGCGTCGTCCTTGCCCACGCACACCACGAGGGCGTTGGAGTAGACGAGGTCGCCGGCCCCGCGCCCGGCCTCCTCGGCGGCCTGCCGCACCCGGCCGAACTGCCGCTCGCTGTCCGCGATCGACGCGAACGGCATGTTGAACTCGTCCGCGTACCGGGCGGCGAGGCGCGGGGTGCGCTTGGCGCCGTGGCCGCCGATGAGCACCGGCACCCTGGCCTGGGCCGGCTTGGGCAGCGCCGGGGACTTCTCCACCTGGTAGTGGGTGCCCGCGAAGTCGAACGTGGCTCCGGGAGCGGTGGCCCACAGGCCGGTGACGATGGCCAGCTGCTCCTCCAGCCGGGCCATCCGCTCCGCCGGGAAGGGGATGCCGTACGCCGTGTGCTCTCCCTCGAACCAGCCTGCGCCCAGGCCCAGTTCGACCCGGCCGCCGGACATCTGGTCGACCTGGGCCACCTGGATGGCGAGCACGCCGGGCAGCCGGAACGTGCCGGCCGTCATCAGCGTGCCGAGCCGGATCCGCCGTGTCTCCCGGGCCAGCCCCGCGAGGGTGATCCAGGCGTCGGTGGGCCCGGGCAGGCCGTCCCCCGACCCCATCTTCAGATAGTGGTCGGAGCGGAAGAACGCGTCGAAGCCCAGGTCCTCGGTGGCCTTGGCGACGGTCAGGAGGGTGTCGTAGCTCGCGCCCTGCTGGGGCTCGGTGAAAATACGGAGATCCATGACTCCCATCCTGCCCCGCCCGCCCCCGCAGGGTGAATCTGCGTCAACCGGACGGTCCACCCCCGGCCCGGCCAGTGACCAGCCCGGATGGGGATCGTTGGCTCGGACGGAGCCGGACCGCCCGGCCCGCGCGCCGGCGGCCTTTCGCCGACGCGTCCACCGCCCCCTTCCGCTTGGGAAGGGGCCAGGGCCGAGGAGGCCGCCATGTCCCACGAGGCCGTGCCCGAGCACACCGGGCTGACCGGACAGGCAGCACACGACCACGCACGTCAGGAGCCCGCGGCGGCAGCCCAGGGCGGCGCACCGAAGGGCCTGCTCCAGCAGATAGAAGAGCTGATGGCGGCGCTGAACGCCGATCTGTCGCAGCTCGACGCCGACCTCCAGTCCTGCACGGACCGCGCCCCCGGCTCGCCGCTGACCCCGGGCGGCCGCACCCCCGAGAGCGAGCGCCCCTCCCACCGGCCGTACTGACCGTGCACGCCGGATGACCCCGCGGGTCCCGTCGCGCACGGCGGGACCCCCGAACCCGTACTCACCGCACTCCCGGCCCACCCGTCAGGCCGCACGCCCTCCCATCAGGCCACGCCCGAGGCGGACCCGCGCTCGCGGACCGTCAGCCGGCGCAGAACGGCCCGGACCCTGTCGCTCGATTCGTCGGCCGCGTCTATGGACTCTATGCACTGCCAGTACAAACCCTCGTCGTCCGTCGCGCAGGCCACCCCGACCAGGGCTATCCCCACTTCGCCAAGCAGCGCCTGCAGTCCGAGCAGAGCCTGGCGGACATCCGCCACCTCGGTCAGCTGCGCGGCTCTCGGCGGGTAGTCGGGCGCGCTGCCCTCTCCGTGCAGGGCCGCTCTGTCGAGCACCCCGCAGCCTCTGCCCCCCGCTTCACCCAGCCCCCGTGCCTCCGATCTCAGCTCCGGCGGCCCGGTGACCGCCAGCCAACCGCCGATCCCCTGCGCGAGCGCCTGGGCCTGCCAGGCCTCGCCCACGATGTCCATCGCCGCCCCGCTCTGTGCCAGCGCGTGCCGGCCGGCCGCGATGAGCCGTACCGCATCCATATGCCGTCCCCCGTCCGCACGACATCCGCCGTTCTCACCACTACCCAGAGTGAGGGCAATGGGCCAGTAAAGCCAGGGGTATTCGGAAATCTGTGGACACAAACATGGTTGTGGACGAGGCCATCACTCCGAAGAGTGACAATTCGATGTCGGAGGCCGTGTCACCGGAAAGCGGAGCTCATTCCTCTCGATCTTCGCGGCGAGCGCATCCAGCACATCCACCCCGAGAACCTCACAGAATTGCAGCAGATACGCCAGTACGTCGGCCACCTCATCGGCCACGCGGTGTGCGGTTGCCGGCTTCTCCATGACCTTCGCCGACTCTTCCGGGGTCAGCCACTGGAAAATCTCGACCAGTTCGGACGCCTCCACACTCAGCGCCGCGGCCAGGTTCTTGGGCGTGTGGTACGGCTCCCAGCCGCGCGCCGCGGCGAACTCGGCCAGCCGGCTCTGGAGTTGGAGCAGCCTCTCGGCGGGGTGCGGCCCTTCCCCGTGCTGTACGCCCTGCTCGTCCTGCTCGTCACTCATGGCGTCAGGTCTACCACCGTCACCCCCGGGGTCGCACGGGCGACCGCGGCCGCCGCCTCCCCCACCGCCGCCAGCAGGCGGACATGGCCGCGGCCGCAGGACAGCAGGGCCAGCCGCAGCAGCTCGGCGAACTGCCGCCGGTCCAGGTCGCGGTCGAAGCCCTCGGCGAGGACGGTCAGCGCCTGCCGGGCGGAGAGCAGTTCGGCGGCCGGGTCCATGGCGAGCACCCCCGGGCCGGTCAGCAGGACCAGCGCCAGCGCCAGGAAGCGGAGCTCGCCCGCGCCGAGCCGGCCCAGTTCCGTGGCGGGCCCGGCGCGGCCGCGGTCCAGGACCGCCGTGACCGGGCCGTCCGCGGCGGCCCGTACGTCCAGCCCCTCGACCGGGCCCGCGCATCCGGTCCGCGCGGCCGCGGCGAGCAGCGCGTGGCGGTTGCCGCACTCGTGGCGGGTCCGGCGCAGGACGTCGGCCAGGTTCGCGCAGTCGCCGAGCAGCCGCCCCTCGCCCGGCGGGACGGGCGCGCGCATCCGGTCGGGACCCGGGTCGCAGGGGAACGCCGAGCGCAGCGCCACCACCACCTGCTCGGCGGCCGCCAGGACCTGCCGCTGCCCGGCCGTGGAGCCGGCGACGCGCAGCGGCAGCAGGGCGGTGCCGAGCCGGTCGTCGGGGAGCGGGGCGCGCGTCACGCCGACGGCTCCGCCCGTCAGCCAGGAGGCCTGCACGGAACGGCGGCCGGGGTCGCGCAGGGCCGTGCCGAGCAGGATCTGCCCGTCCACCGCGAGCCGTTCGCCGACGATCCGGAGCGTGGGCTCGGCCTGCACGGCGAGGTCGAGGCGGACGGGTCCGGCCGGGCCGTCGACGGTGCAGCCGAGGCGGAACCCGCGCCGGCCCTGTCCGTCGGGCAGCGCCCGGTCGGGGATCCGGCCCCGCGGATCGGGGAACGCCTCTTCCAGCGTGGCCCCGGCCCCGAGCGCGGCCAGCGCCCCGCAGGCGGCCAGGACCTGGGACTTGCCGCTGCCGCTGGGCCCGGCGAGGAAGGTCACGGGGCCCAGCGCGAAGACGGCGCCGCGGTGCGCCGCGAAGGCGGAGAGCCGCAACTCGGTGACGACGGGCCGGTGGTGCACGACGGCGGCCGGCGGGGCGGCGCCGGCAGCCCGAAGCGCATCGTCGGCAACGGCGGGGGATAACCGGGCAGGGGCGGGGTCCGCCTGCGCGCCCGAGTCCAAGGTGACGTCCATGCGCCGGACGGTACGGCCCGCCGGACCCCCGGTGGGTCCGGCGAACCGTTCCGCCCTGGCGACCTTCCTACGATCGGGGGACGGCGGCGGCCGCGATCCCCTCGACCTCGGTCCCCACGGGTGCCAGCAGGAACACGTTCCGGTCCACCCGGTGCATCCCGCTGCCCAGTCCGAAGACCACGCCACTGCTGAAGTCGAGGATCCGCTTGGCCACTTCGCCGTCCGCGCCGGTGAGGTCGAGCAGTACGGGGATCTGCGCGATCAGGTACTCGGCCACCTCCCGCGCGTCGGCGAAGACCTGCACCCGGATCACCACGAAGCGCCGCTGCTCCGCCGCGGACGCCCCCGGCGCCGTGGGGATCGTGCGGTGGTCCACCCGGGAGGGCCACTCGTTGCGACTGCGCAGGGGGACCACCTGCGCGAGCCCCTCCCACTGTTCGTCCGTGACGTCGTACCTGCTCACCGGGCCGCCTCGGCCGTGCGCTTCATGTGCATCCCCCCATCCTCTCGCGTTTCACCCGTTCAGCCCAACAACGACACGAGCGACACGGGGTACTCCTGCAGAAGCGAATAGGTTAGGTTAGGCATACCTAAGTCAGCCGCCCAGGACGATGGAGAGATCCCGCATGCGCATGCCCGGTGCCGCCCCCGCCACCCCGGCCCCCGGCCGGCCCACCGATGCCGAGCGGGTCCGGTCGATCCTGGCCGCCGCCCACTCCATGACCGTGGTCACCGACGGGCTGAGCAGCGAAGTCCGCCACCTCGACGGATCGGACCCGATGGGCCGGCTGCACCTGCACCCGTCCGAGCCCGGCGGCGCATCCGAGTACCGGCCCTCGATCCGGCTGGAGTTCACCGACATCGCCCCCACTCCCGTACGGGACCGGGTGCGCGCCCGCGTGACGATCACCGGCCGCCTGCTCACTCCCTACACGGACGAGGGCGCCGACTCCACCTGCATGGAATTCGGCCGGGCCGTCCTGGAGACCGGCGAGGGACGCACGTGCGTCGGCCTGGAAGAGCTCGACGCCGCCTGCCCCGACCCCCTCGCCCCGTACGAGGCCGGCATGCTCACGCACCTCCTCGACGACCACGCCGAGCTCGTCACGCTCCTCCTGCGCCTGGTCCGGCCGCTCCCCGCCGGCGCGATCCTGCGCGTACTGCCGCTCGCCGTGGACCGGTACGGGATCACCCTGCGGCTGGAGCAGCACCGCGGCCACCAGGACGTGCGGCTGCCGTTCCCCTCCCCGCTGGACGACGTCGAGCAGTCCGGGGTGCAGATCCAGGCCCTGTTCAGCGCGGCCCGGCGGCGCTCGCACCGCAACAGCCTGCCCGCCTGAGGGCTCCTCGTACGAGAACAGCCCGCGGCCGCCGGAGCACGGGGCTCCGGCGGCCGCGGGCTCAGTCGGCGCGGCCCCTCACGAGGCGGTGCGCGCGTACCGGTTCGCAGGGCGCGCGAGGCCGTAGTTCTCGCGCAGGGTCGCCCCCGCGTACTCGGTGCGGAACAGGCCGCGGCGCTGCAGGATCGGCACCACGTGGTCGACGAAGTCGGTGAGCCCGGTCGGCAGCACGGGCGCCATGACGTTGAACCCGTCGGCGGCGCCCTGCGTGAACCACTCCTCCAGCTGGTCGGCGATCTGCTCGGGCGTGCCGGCGAAGACGCGGTGGCCGCGCCCGGCGCCGAGGCGGGCGATCAGGTCGCGCAGGCTGAGCCCGTCGCGGCGGGCCAGTTCGGCGACGAGGGTGAAGCGGCTCTTGTTGCCGTTGATGTCCCGCTCCTCGGGGAGCTCGGGGAGCGGGCCGTCGAGGGGCAGGCCCGTCAGGTCGGTGCCGAGCATGCCGGAGAGCTGGGCGAGCCCGTACTCCGGCACCTGGAGGTCGGTGAGCCGCTGCTCCAGGGCCTTGGCCTCGGCCTCGGTGGAGCCGATGACGGGGGCGATGCCGGGCAGTACGAGGAGGTCCGATTCGGTCCGGCCGTACTTCGCGAGGCGCGACTTGAGGTCCTTGTAGAAGGTCTGCCCGTCGGCGAGGGTCTGTTGCGCGGTGAAGACGGCCTCGGCGTACTGGGCTGCGAACTCCTTGCCGTCCTCGGAGGAGCCGGCCTGGACGAGCAGCGGGTGGCCCTGCGGGGAGCGGGGCACGTTCAGCGGGCCGGCGACGCCGAAGTGCGTACCGCGGTGGGCGGCGGGGTGGAGCTTGTCGGTGTCGGCGTAGATGCCGCGCTCCTTGTCGAGGACGATCGCGTCGTCCTCCCAGCTGTCCCAGAGCTTGGTGGCGACGTCGAGGAACTCGCGGGCGCGCTCGTAGCGCAGGCCGTGTTCGAGGTGCTCGTCCCGGCCGAAGTTGCGGGCCTCGTCCACGGCTGCGGAGGTGACGATGTTCCAGCCGGCCCGGCCGTTGCTGATGTGGTCGAGGGAGGCGAACGTGCGGGCGAGGTGGAAGGGCTCGTTGAAGGTGGTGGAGACGGTGGCGATGAGCCCGATGTGATCGGTGACGGCGGCGATCGCGGCGAGCAGGGTGAGCGGCTCGAACCCGCCGAGGGCGTTGTACCGGGCCTTGCCCCAGAGGGCGAGTCCGTCCGCGAAGAAGATCGAGTCGAGGCGCCCGCGCTCGGCGGTCCGCGCCAGCTCCTGGAAGTACCGCACGTCGGTCACTCGCTCGGGACTGCTGTCGGGGTGGCGCCAGGCCGCGTCGTGGTGCCCGGCGTTCATGAGGAAGGCGTTGAGGTGGAGGGTCCGGGGTGCGGTCATGGTGGTGTTCCTCGGGTGGGAGAGACGGGTGTCAGGCGGGGACGCGCCAGAGGCTGAGGCGGCGTTCGATGCCGACGAGGAGCTGGTTGAAGGCCACGCCGATGGCGGAGATGGTGACGATGCCCGCGTACATCTCGGGGATCGCGAAGTTGAACTGCGAGGCGTTGATCAGATAGCCGAGACCCGCCTTGGCGCCGATCATCTCGGCGGCCACGAGGACCAGGATCGAGACGGCGCCGGCCAGCCGGATGCCGGTGAAGATCGCCGGGACGGAAGCCGGGAGGATCACCTTCTGGAACAGCCTCGGCGTGGACAGGTCCATGGACCGGGCCAGTCGCACCAGCGTCGGATCGGCGTTGCCGACGGCGCTGATGGTGTTCAGCAGGATCGGCCAGACGCAGGCGTAGACGACGATCGAGACCTTCGAGGTCTCGCCGATGCCGAGCAGCAGGACGAACACCGGCAGCAGCGCGAGGGCCGCGGTGTTGCGGAACACCTCCAGCAGCGGGCCGAGCAGCACCGCGACGGGGCGGTACCAGCCGATCAGCAGGCCGAGCGGGACCGCGAGGACGACGGCGATGCCGAAGCCGCCGAAGGAGCGGACCAGGCTGGCCCGCGTGTGCTCGGCGAGCTGGCCGTTGCCCGCCAGGTCCCACCAGGCCGCCGCGACCTCGCTGACCGGCGGGAGGAAGGTGGGGTCCACCAGTGCGAGCCGGGGCGCCGCCTCCCAGAGCGCGAGCAGGGCGACGAGCGCCGCCGAGCGCAGGGCCGCCGAGCGCAGCCACCGGGCGGCGGCGCGCAGGGCGGACCGGGCCGGGACGGACCGAGCCCGGGCGGACCGGGCCGGGGCGGGCGCGGCCGGGGCGGGCGCGGCCGGCGCGGGTTCCCGTACCGGCGCGGGTTCCCGTACCGGCGTCAGCTCCTCGGTGCGCCCCCTCTCCGCGCGATCGGCGTCCGCCTCGATCACGATGCTCTTCGTATCGGTTCCGGTGCTCATACGGTGGCCTCCTCCTTCTCCAGTTGGCGGGCGCGGGCCACCTCGTCGTGGAGCAGGGTCCAGATCTCGTGGCGGTAGCGCGCGAATTCGGGGCTGGAGCGCAGCTCCTCCCCGCCGGCGCCGGTGGCCCGGTCGCCGAAGGAGACGGGGACGGTCTCCTTGATCCGGCCGGGCCGGGAGGTCATCACGGCCACCCGCTGCCCGAGGTACACGGCCTCCTCG
Source organism: Streptomyces sp. NPDC051582 (assembly GCF_040681715.1). NCBI lineage: Bacteria > Bacillati > Actinomycetota > Actinomycetes > Kitasatosporales > Streptomycetaceae > Streptomyces > Streptomyces sp. NPDC051582. Next base: position 33,483 of record NZ_JBFAZJ010000010.1, on the reverse strand, counting down.
ATCCCGTGCGTGATGAAGACGACGGTCTTGCCGGTGCGCTGCCAGATGCGGCGCAGCTCGTCCTGGAGGGATTCGCGGGTCTGCGCGTCGAGCGCGGCGAACGGCTCGTCCATCAGCAGGACGTCCGGGTCGTACGCCAGGGAGCGGGCGATCGCGACGCGCTGGCGCATGCCTCCGGACAGTTCGTGCGGGTGGCGGTACTCGAATCCGGCGAGGCCTACGAGGTCCAGGAACTCCCGCGCCCGCTCGTTTCGTTCACGGCGTGGAACGCCGGTCGCCTCCAGCCCGAACTCGATGTTGCCGAGCGCGGTGCGCCAGGGCAGCAGGGCGTACTGCTGGAAGACGATGCCCCGGTCCAGGCCGGGCCCGGTGACCGGCTCCCCGTCGAGGAGGATCCGGCCGGAGGTGGGCCGGGCCAGGCCGCCCAGCAGGTCGAGGAGGGTGGACTTGCCGCAGCCGCTGGGGCCCACGACCACCGTGAACTCCCCGGCCGCGATCTCCAGGTCCACGCCGTCGAGGGCGGTGAAGCCGCCACCGCCGGGGCCCCCGGCACTCCTGCCCTTCGCCTGCTTCCCCGGGAAGGTCTTGGTCACGGACTCGAACACGATCTTCGCCATGGTGCTCAGCCCTTCCCCTGGCCGTTGAACTCGTTCGTGTACAGGTCGGAGGCACTGACCTGGCCCTTCTTGACCTCGCCGCGCGCACCGAGCCAGTCGATCCACAGCTGGAACTCCTTGTCCGCGATCCGGCCGCCGGTCTCGGCCACCCCGAACGAGCGCCAGTACCGGAGCGTGGAGGTGTCCTCGTTGCGGCCGCGCTTCTTGACGATCTCGGTCATCCGGGCGACGACCTCCTCGCGCGGGGTGGTCCGGGACCACTCGATGGCCTTGGCGACGCCGGTCGTGAAGGTCCGTACGGTGTCGGGGTTCTCCTTGATGAACCGCCGGGTCATCACGTACGACCCGGCGCTGAAGGCGCCCAGCAGCTCGTAGTCCTTGAACAGCGGGCGGATGCCGCCGGCGGCGAGGGCCTTGTCGCGCAGGACTCCGCTGAGCACCCCGACCTCGATCTGCTTCTGGCGCAGCGCCTGTTCGGTGTTGACGGGTGGGACCACCAGCGATTCCACCTTCGCCGCCTCGGCCTTGGGGAGGCCGCCGCGCTCCAGGTAGATCTCCAGCAGCGCCTGGGCGTGGGCGCCGAGGGTGTTCATGCCGACCTTCTTTCCGATCAGGTCGCGCGGCGTGCGGATCGGGCTGTCCTCCAGGACGTAGTAGCCGAGGTAGGTGTCCTGGTCGGAGCCGTAGTAGGAGACGACGGACCGGATCTGGGCCTTGCTCGCGGCGAGCTTGACGATCGCGCCGTTGAAGGCTCCGCCGAAGTGGGTCTGGCCGGTGGCCGCGGACTGGATGTCCTGGGGCCCGCTGATGGTGTTGCCGACCCAGTCGAGGGTCAGACCGCCCAGGTAGCCGAGGTCCGCGGCCAGTTCGGGGAGCACGACGGTGCCGACCGCGCCCTGGTACTTGAGCGTGGTGACCTGCTTGCCGGATCCTGCGGACCCCCCGGACGCGGTGGCCGTACCGCAGCTCACCGCGGCCGCCGAGATGCCGAGCAGGGTGAGGAACTGGCGTCGGGAGGTGGTGGTGGAGGCGAGGGCTGCGGACATGGGGGTTCCTTGTCGGGGATCGGGTGTGCGGGACCGCTACGGGGCGGTCGTCGCGAAGGACTTGGCGCTCAGCGCCCCGGCGAACTCGTCGACGGCCTGGAAGAGGTCCAGCTCCGCCTCGGGCCGCAGTCGGCCGGGGCCGGTCCCGCGCTCCACGGAGGAGTCCAGGACGAACCGGCCGGCGGTGACGTGCCGCGCTCCGAGCGCGGCGAGCACCGGGCGCAGGGCGTAGTCGAGGGTCAGTACGTGGGCGAGGCTGCCGCCGGTGGCGATCGGCAGGACCGTCTTCCCGGCCAGCCCGTCCTGCGGGAGCAGATCGAGGAAGGCCTTGAGCAGGCCGGTGTACGAGGCCTTGTAGACCGGGGTCGCGACGATGATCCCGTCGGCCTCCGCCACGGCTTCGAGGGCTCGGCGGATCTCCGGCTCGCCGCGGCGGGCGGAGAGGAGATCGGCGGCGGGGAGTTCCCGTACGGCGAGGTGGGCGGTGTCGAACCCGGCGTGGGCGAGCCGGCGCAGCACGTGGTCGGCGACGACGGCGGTACGGGAGTGGGGGGAGGGACTTCCGGTGAGGGCGAGCAGGGTGGGCACGGTGCCTCCTGGGGCTTCGTACGGGCTGCGGTCAGGCGGCGGCGGACGCGCCCGACGGGATGCCGAAGGACGGGTCGGGGACGGTCTCGGGGCTGATCAGGCGGGACGGCGCCCCGTCCGGGCCGACGGGTACGTCGCCGTCGACCGTCACGCGGCGCAGGGTGCGCTCGTGGTCGTCGGAGTCGTCGACGCCGTAGTGCTGGGTGGCGCGGTTGTCCCAGATCGCGACGTCACCGGTCCGCCACTGCCAGCGGACGGTGTTCTCGGGGCGCTCGATGTGCGACTGGAAGAGGTCGAGCAGCGCACGGGAGTCCCGGCCGGTCAGGCCGTTGATCCGCTGGACGAAGTTGCCGAGGAGCAGGCTGCGTTCGCCGGTCTCGGGGTGGACGCGGACGACGGGGTGCTCGGTGAGGAACTTCGTGGACGTGAACACCTCGCGGTACTGGGCGAGGGCCTCGGGGAGGGCGTCGGGCTTGAGGGCGGCGTAGTCGTACTCGTTGGTGTGCACGGCGCGCAGGCCGTCGGCGAGGACGCGCAGCGGCTCGGGGAGGTGGGCGTAGGCGGCGGCGGTGTTGGCCCAGAGGGTGTTGCCGCCGTACGGGGGGAGGGTGACGGCGCGGAGGACGGAGAAGGCGGGGTAGGCGGGGACGAAGGTGACATCGGTGTGCCACTGGTTGGCGCGGGCGTTGTGGTGGGAGTCGATGCCGAGGGCGTAGCGGCCGTCTGCGGAGGGCACGGTGGGGTGGGCGACGGGTGTGCCGAGCAACCGGGCGAAGGCTTCGTGGCCGGCCTCGTCGAGGTGGTCCTGGCCGCGGAAGAAGACGACCTTGTGGGCGAGGAGGGCGGCCCGGATCCCGGCGACGGCCTCCGCCGGAACCTCACCTCCGAGCCGCACTCCCCCGATCTCGGCGCCGATCCGGCCGCCGATCCGGGTGACGAGGGGCCGGGTAGGGGTGGCGGTGGTCATGGGAACTCCTTGGGTGCGTTCAGGGCGTTCAGGGCATGCCGAAGACGGGTTCGGCACGGGCTGGTTGGACGGAGCGGTGAGAGGGGTCCCCGGTCCGCGTACGGGTCGAGGGGACGGGGTCGGCCGATTGCGGGCCGCGGGCCCGACGGGCATCGGGCCGGGGAGGGCCGGCACACGGGCCGGTACGCCACCGAGGACCGGCATCGAAGACGGGCGGTCGTCGATCGGGCCCCGGGCGGGGCTCAGGCGCGGTGCGGGGCCTGACAGCGGCCCGGACACGCACCCGGCGCGGTACAGGGGCCGGGGGTGTGGAGCCGCGGGGCGGAAAGCTCGAACGCGGACATGGCTCGGAGCGTGTCAGCCACCCCCGGACGGGTCAAGCCCCGCCCGACACCCCGAAACAAACCCGGACCGCAACCCCCGCCCACCTCGGCGTCCGGTCCCTGACCTGCCGTTTCGCCCGCTCCGGCGGGCGCCGCCCACACCCCCGGACGGCCGAAAACCGTGGCCGGATTTCACGCCCTCGCAATGCGACCGCCACGCACTCGCCGGCGCCGTCCCGAGACCGGCCCGACACCGGCCGCCCGCCGGCCACTCTCCGGCCGCCCCCGGCCGCCCCGGCTGCCCCGGCTGCTCCCCCGGCCGCTCCCCGGCGACCGCACCCGCCCCGGCGTGCTCTTTCGTGACCCGCCCCGTCTCACATGAGAGGGCGAGATCACATCCGGTGGTTATAGTCGTTCCCAAGGTGACCCCCCTAGCATTCGAGCCATGACGGTCCTGCCTGATGACGGGCTCTCCTTGGCCGCCGAGTTCCCTGACGCGACGCATGAGCAGTGGCAGCGCCTGGTAGAGGGCGTTCTACGCAAGTCCGGCAAGGACGTATCCGGCGAGGCCGCAGAAGACGCGTTGTCCACGAAGCTAGAGGACGGGCTCACCACCCGCCCGCTGTACACCGCACCCGAGGCGGCGGACGAGACCGGGTTCCCCGGGTTCGCGCCGTTCATACGGGGTGGCAGCCCCGCCGGTGGTGCGGCCGCCGGCTGGGACGTGCGTCAGCGGTACGTCGGCAACGACCCCGTACGCGTGAACGAGGCCGTCCTCACCGACCTTGAGAACGGGGTCACCTCCCTCTGGCTGTCCGTGGGCGACGGCTCCGGCGGCCTCCCCGTCGACGCGCTGCCCCGCGCCCTCGACGGCGTCTACCTCGACCTGGCCCCCGTCTCCCTCGACGCCGGAGCCGAATACGCCGACGCCGCCCGCGCCTTGCTGCGCCTGTACGCGGACCGGCAGGTGGCCCCCGGGGCCGCCCGCGCCGGCCTCGGCGCCGACCCCCTCGGCCACGAGGCCCGTACGGGTCAGGCCCTGGACCTCGCCGACGCCGTCGGCCTCGCCCGGGAGGCCGCCGCGCACTGGCCCGGCGTCCGCGCGCTCACCGTCGACGCGCTGCCGTACCACGAGGCCGGCGGCTCGGCCGCCGAGGAGCTCGGTCTGTCCCTGGCGACCGGAGTCGCGTACCTCCGCGCCCTGACGGAAGCCGGATCCGGCGCCGTCGGCGGCTCGGAAGGCGACACCGCCCCCACCGCCGGAGACCTCGGCCTCCACGCCGCCCTCGGCCAGCTCGAATTCCGCTACGCCGCGACCGCCGACCAGTTCCTCACCATCGCGAAGTTCCGCGCCGCGCGCCGCCTCTGGGCCCGGATCGCCGAGGCCTGCGGCGCCCCCGAGGCCGGGGCCCAGCGCCAGCACGCCGTCACCTCCCCGGTGATGATGACCCGTCGCGACCCGTGGGTGAACATGCTGCGCACCACCATCGCCTGCATGGCGGCGGGCGTCGGCGGAGCGGACTCGGTCACCGTGCTCCCCTTCGACCACGAAATCGGCCTGCCGGACGCCTTCGCGCGCCGCATCGCCCGCAACACCTCCACCGTCCTCCTGGAGGAGTCGCACCTCGCCCGCGTCATCGACCCGGCCGGCGGCTCGTACTACGTGGAGCGGCTGACCGACGAACTCGCGCACGCCGCCTGGGAGTTCTTCCAGACGATCGAGAAGGCCGGCGGCCTGGCCGCCGCCCTGCGCTCCGGACTGGTCGCCGACCGGCTCGCCGCCACCTGGGCCGAGCGCTCCAAGAGGCTCGCCAAGCGCCGTGAACCCATCACGGGCGTCAGCGAGTTCCCGCTCCTCTCGGAGAAGCCCCTCGACCGCGAGCCCGCCCCGGCGGGCCCCACCGGCGGGCTCCCCCGCGTACGGCGCGACGAGGCGTACGAGGCGCTGCGCGCCCGCAGCGATGCGCACCTGGCCGCGACCGGGAACCGTCCGCGGATCTTCCTCGCCGCGCTGGGACCCGCGGCGGCGCACACCGCGCGCGCCACCTTCGCCGCGAACCTGTTCCAGGCGGGCGGCATCGAACCGGTCCACGACCCGGTGTCGGTGGACCCGGCGACGGCCGCCGGTGCCTATGCCGCGAGCGGCGCGGACGGCATGGCCGTGCTGTGCTCCAGCGATCCGCTGTACGAGGAGCAGGCGGAGGCGGTGGCCGCGGCCCTGCGCTCGGCCGGCGCGACGACCGTGTTCCTCGCGGGCAAGCCCGGCACCTCGGCCGGCGCCGTGGACGAGTACGTCTTCGCGGGCTGCGACGCGGTCGCCGTACTGTCCTCCGTACTCGACCGGATGGGAGTCTCCCTGTGAGCATCCCCGATTTCTCCGCCCTCGCGCTGGGCGGCGGCGCCGCCGCGGCCGGGTCCGAGGACCAGTGGCGCGCGGCGGTGAAGGAGTCCACCGGGACCGCCGCCGGCGACCTGCTGTGGGAGACCCCCGAGGGCATCGGCGTGAAGCCGCTGTACACGGGCCGGGACCTGGAGGGCCTGGACTTCCTGCGGACCTACCCGGGCGTGGCCCCGTACCTGCGCGGGCCGTACCCGACCATGTACGTCAACCAGCCCTGGACGATCCGCCAGTACGCGGGCTTCTCGACGGCCGAGGAGTCGAACGCCTTCTACCGGCGCAACCTCGCGGCCGGCCAGAAGGGCCTGTCGATCGCCTTCGACCTGCCCACCCACCGCGGCTACGACAGCGACCACCCGCGCGTCACGGGCGACGTCGGCATGGCGGGCGTGGCGATCGACTCGATCTACGACATGCGCCAGCTCTTCGACGGCATCCCGCTGGACAAGATGACGGTGTCGATGACCATGAACGGCGCGGTGCTGCCGGTCCTCGCCCTCTACATCGTGGCGGCGGAGGAGCAGGGCGTCTCCCCCGACAAGCTCGCCGGGACCATCCAGAACGACATCCTCAAAGAGTTCATGGTCCGCAACACCTACATCTATCCGCCCAAGCCCTCGATGCGGATCATCTCCGACATCTTCGCGTTCACCTCGCAGAACATGCCGAGGTACAACTCCATCTCGATCTCCGGGTACCACATCCAGGAGGCCGGGGCCACGGCCGACCTGGAGCTCGCGTACACCCTCGCGGACGGCGTGGAGTACCTGCGCGCCGGGCAGGCGGTCGGGCTGGACGTGGACGCCTTCGCGCCGCGCCTGTCGTTCTTCTGGGCGATCGGCATGAACTTCTTCATGGAGGTCGCGAAGCTGCGCGCCGCCCGCCTGCTGTGGGCGCGCCTGGTCAAGCAGTTCGACCCGCAGAACGCCAAGTCGCTCTCACTGCGCACCCATTCGCAGACCTCCGGCTGGTCGCTGACCGCTCAGGACGTCTTCAACAACGTGACGCGCACGTGCATCGAGGCGATGGCGGCGACCCAGGGGCACACCCAGTCGCTGCACACCAACGCCCTCGACGAGGCGCTCGCGCTGCCGACGGACTTCTCGGCGCGCATCGCCCGCAACACCCAGCTCCTGCTCCAGCAGGAATCGGGGACCTGCCGGTCGATCGACCCGTGGGGCGGCAGCGCGTACGTCGAGAAGCTGACGTACGACCTGGCGCGCCGGGCCTGGCAGCACATCCAGGAGGTCGAGGCGGCCGGCGGCATGGCGCAGGCCATCGACGCGGGCATCCCGAAGCTGCGCGTGGAGGAGGCCGCGGCCCGCACGCAGGCGCGGATCGACTCCGGCCGCCAGCCGGTGATCGGCGTGAACAAGTACCGGGTGGAGAACGACGAGCAGATCGACGTGCTCAAGGTCGACAACTCCTCGGTGCGCACGCAGCAGATCGAGAAGCTGCGCCGGCTGCGCGAGGAGCGCGACGAGGCGGTCACCCAGGACACCCTGCGGGCGCTGACGAACGCGGCCGGGCGCGGCGAGGGGAACCTGCTCGCGCTGGCGGTGGACGCGGCGCGCGCCAAGGCGACCGTGGGCGAGATCTCGGACGCGCTGGAGAAGGTGTACGGGCGGCACGCGAGCCAGATCCGTACGATTTCGGGTGTGTACCGCACCGAGGCAGGAGAGTCCCCGAACGTGGAGCGCACGCGCGCGCTGGTCGACCGCTTCGAGGAGGCGGAGGGCCGTCGTCCGCGTGTCCTGGTCGCCAAGATGGGCCAGGACGGACACGACCGCGGCCAGAAGGTGATCGCGACGGCCTTCGCCGACCTGGGCTTCGACGTGGACGTCGGCCCGCTGTTCCAGACCCCGGCGGAGGTGGCCCGCCAGGCCGTCGAGGCGGACGTCCACGTGGTGGGCGTGTCCTCGCTGGCGGCCGGCCACCTGACCCTCGTACCGGCGCTGCGCGAGCAGCTGGCGGAGGAGGGGCGCGAGGACATCATGATCGTGGTGGGCGGGGTGATCCCGCCGGCCGACGTGCCGACGCTGCTGGAGATGGGCGCGGCGGCGGTGTTCCCGCCGGGCACGGTGATCCCGGACGCGGCCCACGACCTGGTGACGCGGCTGGCCGCGGATCTGGGCCACGAGCTGTAGGCGCGGCGGATGCCTCCGAAGATCGAGATCGAGGCCTACGCGAAGGGAGTGCTCGGCGGGAAGCGCGCGTTCATCGCGCGCGCCATCACCCTCGTCGAGTCCACCCTGCCCGCCCACCGCGCGCTGGCGCAGCAACTGCTGACGGAGCTGCTCCCGCACACGGGGCGGGCGCGCCGGATCGGGATCAGCGGGGTGCCGGGGGTCGGCAAGTCCACGTTCATCGACGCGTTCGGCACGATGCTGACGGGGCTGGGCCACCGGGTGGCGGTCCTCGCCGTGGACCCTTCCTCCACGCGCACGGGCGGCTCCATCCTGGGCGACAAGACGCGGATGGAACGCCTGTCGGTGGACCCGGCGGCGTTCGTGCGCCCCTCCCCCTCGGCCGGCACGCTGGGCGGCGTGGCGAAGGCGACCCGTGAATCCATGATCGTCATGGAGGCGGCGGGCTACGACGTGGTCCTCGTCGAAACGGTGGGCGTGGGCCAGTCCGAGACCACGGTGGCGGGGATGGTCGACTCCTTCCTCCTGCTCTCCCTGGCCCGTACGGGGGATCAGCTCCAGGGCATCAAGAAGGGTGTGCTGGAGCTGGCCGACGTCCTCGCCGTGAACAAGGCGGACGGGCCGCACGAGCGCGACGCGAAGGCGGCGGCGCGGGAGTTGTCGGGCGCGCTGCGCCTGATGCACCCGGCGGACGCGGCCTGGACCCCGCCGGTCCTCACGTGCAGCGCGCGGGAGTCGGCGGGTCTGGACGAGGTGTGGAACCGCCTGGAGCAGCACCGCCGGCTGCTGGACGCGGGAGGCCGCCTGGCGGCCAAGCGGGCGCAGCAGCAGGTGGAATGGACCTGGTCGATGGTCCGCGACGAGCTGCTGGACCGGCTGCGCGGCAACCCGGCGGTCCGCGAGCTGTCCCCCACCCTGGAAGCGGCGATCCGCGCGGGCACGGTCACGCCCACCTCGGCGGCGGACCGCATCCTGGCGGCGTTCGGTACTTCCGGCGGTTGATGCGGGGGGCGGCGGGGGCCGCGGGGCGCGGGGGCCGCGGTGCGGCGCCGCCCCCGCCGGCACTCGCCGGCTCCGGCCTCAGGCGGTGACGAGCGCCGGTCCGGCCGAGGACACGCTGCGCTGCAGGATGCGGACGCGGTCCGCGTCGTCCTCGGAGGCGAGCAGCGCCGAAAGCACGGCGATCCGCGCCTGCGGCGCCCGCAGGGTGCCCGTGGGAACGGCTCCCGCCGCCACCAGGTCCACCGCACCGCCGTGCGTGTAGATCTCCGTCACCGGCCCGGCGGGAACCCGGGTGGTCAGCGCGACCAGTACGCCGCGCGCGATGGCCTCCCGTACCGCGTCCACGATCTCGGGGGTCGCGTTCCCCGCTCCCGTACCGACCAGCACGAGCCCCCGGGCGCCCGCCGCGACGGCGGCGTTCAGGAGCACCGGGTCCCCGTCGGCGTGGTGCATCACGACGTCCACCCGCGGCGGCACCTCCGGCATGGCCGGCAGCGGCAGAGGTTCCGGGCGCTGCGGGGCCCGCAGCATCGTGACCTTGCCGAAGCCGATCTTCCCGAGCAGTTCCTTCGAGGGATCGGCGAACGCGTCCAGCGCCACCGCCTGCGTCTTCACCGTGCCGCGGGCCGCGTGCACGCGACCGCCGAAGGCGATCAGCACACCGAGCCCCCGGGTGCTCGCGGCCGTGAGCAGCGCGTCGTACAGATTGCCGGGGCCGTCCCCGTCCGCGGTGCCCATGGGCCGCTGCGCTCCGGTGAAGACCACGGTGCGCGGGTCGTGGTGGTGCAGGTCGACGAGGAACGCCGACTCCTCCAGGGTGTCGGTGCCGTGCGTGACGACGATGCCGTCCACGCCCGGATCGGCGAGCACCTCGTGCACGGTGCGGAGCAGGGTGAGCTGGTGGGCGGTGGTCAGCCGGGGACTGTTCACGCTGAACAGGTCCACCACCTCGACGGTGATGTCCTCGGGCAGCGGCGCGGTGGCCATGACCTCACGCCCGTCGGCGTCGGCCGCGAAGCCGGAACCCTGCCAGCGGCTGGCTATCGTGCCGCCGGTGCTGATGACGACGATCCGTCCCATGGCTCCTGGCCACCCTTCCATTCACTCGTACGCAGGTCGCACACGCGTACCTAAAGCAGCAATGATAGAGCGATTTGGGCGCAATGTGATTGCGTCTTCCACCCCGCAAACCCCGTGAGCATGGGGAATGATTGCGCAATGGATGAGATCGACCGTGAAATCTTGCGTGAGCTACAGGCCGACGGCCGGCTCAGCAACCAGGAGCTGGCCCAGCGCGTCGGCTTGACCCCCTCCCCCTGCATGCGTCGCGTACGCCAGCTCGAACAGGACGGGGTGATCCAGGGCTACCGCGCGGTGATCTCCCCGGAGGCGGTCGACCGGGGCTTCGAGGTCCTCGTCTCGGTCGAGGTGCGCCGCGACCGGGAGGCGGTCGAGGCCTTCGAGGCCGCCCTCCAGGACATCCCGGACGTGATCGAGGCCTACCGCCTCTTCGGCAGCCCCGGCTGCCTGCTCCGGATCGCGGTCGCGGACCTCCGCGCGTACGAGCGCCTCTGGATCGAGAAACTGACGGCCCTCACCGGCATCACCGAGGTCAACTCGCAGATCATCATGAAGCGCATCAAGCAACCGACGGGCCTCCCGGTCGAGCGCTGACCCCGAGCAAAGCGGTTCCTCACGACCACCGCCGAGTCGAAGCCGGCCGGTGTTCCGGGCTCAGCGGGTCCGGATCCGGAGGGCGTCGAGGTAGGAGCGGACGTTGCGGCGGGTCTCGGAGAGCGAGTCGCCTCCGAACTTCTCCACCACGGCGTCGGCCAGGACCAGGGCGACCATGGCCTCGGCGACGATGCCGGCCGCCGGGACGGCGCAGACGTCCGAGCGCTGGTGGTGCGCCGTGGCGGCCTCGCCCGTGGCGACGTCGACGGTGGCCAGGGCGCGCGGGACCGTCGCGATCGGCTTCATCGCGGCGCGGACGCGCAGCGGTTCGCCCGTCGTCAGCCCGCCTTCCGTGCCGCCCGCACGGGCGCTCGTGCGCGCGATGCCCTCCGGAGTCGGGACCATCTGGTCATGGGCCCTCGTGCCCGGGACGCGGGCCAGGGCGAAGCCGTCGCCCACCTCCACGCCCTTGATCGCCTGAATGCCCATCAGGGCACCGGCCAGGCGGGCGTCCAGACGGCGGTCCCAGTGCACGTGCGAGCCGAGGCCGACGGGGACGCCGTACGCGAGGACCTCGACCACGCCGCCCAGGGTGTCGCCGTCCCTGTGCGCCCGGTCGATCTCCGCGACCATCGCCCTCGACGCCGCCGCGTCCAGGCAGCGCACCGGGTCCGCGTCCAGTGCCGGCACGTCGGCCGGGGTGGGGTACGCACCGTTCGGGGCCTCGGCCGAGGCCAGTCCCACCACGTGCGACACGATCGCGATTCCCGCGGCCTCCCGCAGGAAGGAACGAGCGACCGCACCGAGCGCGACGCGGGCCGCCGTCTCCCTGGCGCTGGCGCGCTCCAGGATCGGGCGGGCCTCGTCGAAGCCGTACTTCTGCATGCCGGCCAGGTCGGCGTGGCCCGGGCGGGGACGGGTCAGAGGGGCGTTGCGCCCCGTGCCCGCCTTCAGGGACGCACCGTCCACCGGGTCGGGTGACATGGCCTGCTGCCATTTCGGCCACTCCGTGTTGCCGACCATGACCGCCACCGGTGAACCGAGGGACAGGCCGTGGCGTACGCCGCCCAGGATCGTGACCTCGTCCCGTTCGAATCTCATCCGGGCGCCGCGGCCGTGGCCGAGCCTGCGCCGGGCGAGGTCGTCGGCCACCAGGGCGGTGGTCACCGGGACGCCGGCGGGCAGGCCCTCCAGTGTGGCCACCAGCGCCGGGCCGTGCGACTCGCCTGCGGTCAGCCAGCGCAGCCTGCTCACCGTGCCTCCCGGAGCGGGGAGGGCCACTGGTCCGCGACGGCGCCGCGCGCGCCGTTCGCCTTGACGATCCGCTCTAGCCGTCCGAGTGGCATGGGGTCCTCCCTGCGAGGTGGATCGCCAGCGCGCCGGTCAGGCCGGCCGCGGCGAAGATGACGAAGGCCCACCGCTGTGCGCCGTGGGCGACGACGGCCCCGCCCAGAGCGGGGCCCATGACCGCGCCGAGACGGCCGACTCCGGTGGCCCAGCCCAGTCCGGCGGAGACCTGCGCGGCCGGGTAGAGGGCGGGGACGGTGGCGTACACCATGACCTGGGCGCTGAACAGCCAGATGCCGGTGACCGCGACGATCACGTACGTGACGGGGAGCGGCAGCCGCAGGGTGAGCAGCAGTGCGCCGACCGCGGTCAGCAGGAACCAGACCGCCGAGACACGGGCGGCTCCGAACCGGGTGGCGACGGTGCCCGCGATCAGCATGCCGACGATCCCGCCCGCGTTGATGACGAGGAGGAAGGCGACCGAGGACGTGGGGCCGTATCCGGCGGCCCGCATGAGCTGGGGCAGCCAGGTGCTGACGCCGTAGACGAGCAGCAGTCCGCAGAAGGACGCGGCCCACAGCAGCGGGGTGGCCCGGCGGCCGGTGCCGCGGAACAGCGCCAGGGCGGTGTGCCATCGGGCCCGGACCCCGGCCGCCGGCGGCGCCGCCGTGGCCTGTCGGAGCCGCAGACCGTACTGGTGCGCCAGTCGCCGGGCCCGGTCCGTGTGCCCCTTGGCGAGCAGGACGGCCGGCGACTCCGGCAGCAGCCACAGCAGCAGCGGTACGGTCACCAGAGCGGGCACGGCTCCGGCCCAGAAGACCGCGCGCCATCCGCTGTCGGCCGCCAGGGTGAGGCCCAGGCCGGTCGCGAGCATGCCGCCCACGTGGTACGAGGTCATCAGCACGCCCGCGGTCAGAGCGGCGCGGGCGCCCGGCGCGAACTCCATCACCATGCTCAGGCAGACGGGCATGACCCCGCCGAGGCCGAGGCCGGTGACGAACCGCCCCAGTCCGAAGGCGTCGACCCCCGGGGCGGCGGCGCACAGCACCGAGCCGGCCGAGAACAGCAGGGTGCCGCCGACGATCACCGGTCGACGGCCGGTCCAGTCGGTGAGGTTGCCCGCGGCGAGGGCCCCTGCCAGCATGCCGAAGGTGGTCCAGCTGCCGACGGTCCCGGCGGTGGCGGGGGCCAGGCCCAGTCCGGGGTCGGCGAGCATCCGGGGCATCACCGCGCCGTAGACGTTGACGTCCATGCCGTCGAAGAGGACGACCAGCCAGCACAGGAGGAGCACGATGAGGGGGCGACGGCGAAGGGCCGGCGGACGGCCCGTCCCGGCGGTGGCCCCCCGCCCCCTCATGGCCACAGCGATGCTCATGCGGCGCCGGCCAGTTCTCGTACGTACCGGCCGTGGCTGGTGGAGGGGGATCGCCCCGTCCCCGGGACGGCGAGCTGCTCGGCGTCGATGCAGGAGATCGTCGGCGGGCGGAGCCGGGTGCCGGAGCCTCCGGCGAGGATGGTTGCGCGCATGGGCGGGCGCCTTTCTGGGTCGGGACGGGGCCGCGTCGGGCGGGCGTGGCGCGCCGGCCGGGGCGTGCCGGCGGTGACGGGCGCCGCCACCGGGTGATCGGGACGGGTCGGGGACGGACCGCCCTGCACACCGTCAGGTGCCGGTCGGTCCGTCCCCGCCCGGCTCTCCGCGTGCATCGCGCCCGGCGGCCGGTCAAGCGGTCAGGCGGTCAGGCTGAGGGCCGGAGTGGTGGTGACGAGGAGGGTCGCGATGAGGTCGGCCAGATGGAGGGACTGGGACGGGTTGAGGCGGGGGTCGCACGAGGTCTGGTAGCGGTGCCCGAGCCAGGCGTCGTCGATGTCCACGTCCACGCACTCGGTGACGTCGTCTCCGGACAGCTCCAGGTGGACGCCGCCGGGAGGAGTGCCGGTCTCGCGGCAGGCGGTGAAGAAGCCGCGCAGTTCCTCCTCGATCGCCCGCATGGTGCGGGTCTTGATCCCACCCGGGCTGGTGACCCCGTTGCCGTGCATGGGGTCACTGACGAAGCGGTCGGCAAGGCCCATGGTGGACGCCGCGGTGAGCAGTTCCCGGGCGCGCTCATAGGCCAGTGCCCGGCCCATCCGCAGGACGAAGGTGAGCCGCCCGGAAACGTTGTCCGGGTTGAGGACCGCATGGAGGGCGAGAAGTTCGTCAGGACTGCAGCCGGGGCCGATCTTGACGGCGATCGGGTTGGCGATGCCGGAGGCGAACCCGATGTGCGGGCCGCTGAGCGACCGGGTGCGCTCACCGATCCACAGCATGTGACCGGAGTGGGCCCAGCGGGCACCGTCGACGGGCGAGGTGCGGACTTGAGGGAGTTCGTAGTCGAGGAGCAGGGCCTCGTGGGAGGTGTAGATCCCCGAACCGTTCAGGAACGAGAGGGTCTTGGCCGACTCGCGGTAGGCGCGCAGCAGGTTCTTCGGGTCGGGGACGCGCCCGGCCTCCGTGAAGGCGGCGGCGTTGACGGCGTCGCCGAGGTAGGAGGGGAGCGATGTGCCGCCGCGCCGTTCGACGGATGACGAGCGCGGCTTGGCGTACTGGCCGGCGATCCGCCCGACGGTGACGACCCGGGCCCCGGAGCCCTCGGCGATCCGCTCGGCCATGGCGCGCAGCACGTCGACACGGTTGCGCACGGAGCGGGGGGTGTTGTCGGCGAAGGTCTCGGCACAGTCGCCGCCCTGGAGCAGGAAGGACGGGCCGGCGAGTTCGGTGCGCAGGGCACGCACTTCGGGCATCGCAACGAGCGGATCGGCGTGGGTGAGGACCCGGCGGACATGGGCCGTCTCCCGGAGGTCGGGCCAGCGGGGCTGGTGGTCGGGCAGCCCGGCGGACGGCCCCGTCCCGGCCTCGGTCGTGGTGGCCACGAAGCGGGGGTTGAAGACCTCGTGCACGAGGACCGTGACGTGGTTGGAAAACGCGATTTCGTAGACGCGGCCGGGCGAGCCGACCGGGAGCAGGCCGAAGCGTTCGACGGTGAGGCCGGTGGCGAGGATCCGGCGGCGTTCGTACAGGCCCAGGCTGCGCGTGTGCAGGCCGAAGGGGGTGTCGCCCCCGGGTATCACGTGGGCCGCGTCGGCCCGGCGGTAGGTGATCAGGTTCTCGCTGACCACGGCGCCCGTGCGGTCGCGCAGGCGGGAGCGGCGGATCCGCAGGTCGGGGTGGGGACCGGGCCCGAACACGTCGGTGAGGTGACCGGAGGCCCACGCAGTGGCGGGGTCGGGGCCGGGCAGTACCTCGGCGGAGAGCGGGGAGTCCATGAGTGATTGCAGCAGCACGGTCGTGGAGCCTTCGTTGCGCAGCATCATGCGGGTCGCCGACGGCAGCGCGGGCGGCTCGGAGAATTCGGGATACGCGGACAATCGAAACACCCTTGGGTCGGTGATGGTCTCGTGGTGCGGGAGTGGCCCCGTGATACGTGCGGCCGGGCCGGGCCGCGGGTCAGGCCGCTGCAGCGAGCTGTCGGCCCGCGGAGGCCTCGGCCACCACCTGGCCGATCAGCTTCGCGGCCGCCTCGGCCCCGTTGCCCGTCGGTGCGATGGCCTTGGACGCCGCCGCGGCCCGGCCGCGGAAGGCTTCCGGTTCGTCGAAGGCGGTGCGCAGGATGGCGAGCAGGGTGTCGGCGTCGGGCTCGGTGGCCGTGGTGTACCCGAGGTGGTCGAGCCGGGTCATGGCCTCCCGCTCGTGGTACTCGTCCCGTCCGCTGAGCACGTAGGCGACCGGGGCGTTCATCACGGCGAGCTCGGTGACCGACAGCCAGCCGGGGGGCGAGAGGATGACCTTGGAGTGCTTGACCAGGGAGTGCCAGTCGGACACGTAGTCGACGAGGACGACCCCCTCGATCTCCTCGGTGAACGTCTGGCGGCCGATCACGACGAGCCGGGCGTTCGGGTGCTCGGTGCGCAGCTTCTCGAAGGCGGTGAGGTATTCGGCGAGCAGCCGTTCCTTGTTCTCGGTGAACATGGTGGTGCCGCCGAAGCCGACGATGGCGTACTCGGTGCCGTGCAGCCCGAAGCGGGCGTCGATCTCGGCGCGGGGTGCCGGGTCGGCGGCGCACTCGTCGCGGACGATCGGGCCGACGACGTGGCCGTTGCCGGCCGCGAGGGCTTCGAACACCGGGGTTCCCCGGTCGAGTTCGACAACGTCGGGCTTGTCCGTGAGGACGGCGCGGGCCCGGCGGGTCACCCACCGGAAGAGGGTGGTCAGAGAGGCCCGGATGGCGTCGACCTCATCGGGGTCGTCGAGGATGAAGCCGGCTTCCAGGAGGGCGGCGTTGTCGATCTGGCCGAGGGTGAAATCGTAGCGCTCGGTGACCAGGACGTAGGGGACACCGGAGATCTCGGCGGCCAGGCACGCGGCGACGTTGTAGTCGCTGACGACCACATCGGGCCGGACGGAGCCGATCAGGGCGATCGCGGCGAGCATCCGGTCGCCGCTGATGAACGTGCGGTTGAGGTAGCCGGTGACGTACGAGGTCCAGTCGAAGCGCCGGGCGAGCTGCGAGGTGTTGGCGTGGTCCTGCTGGTCGGAGGCGGTGTGCACGTGCACGCCGAGCTCCTCGAACATGGGAGTGAACAGTGCGCTCTTGGAACCGAGGTACACGTGCTGCTCCGCTCCGGGGAACAGGGTGCGCACCTTCGCGGCCACCGCGAGGGCCCGCATGTTGTGACCGGTGCCGGTCTCGGCCGGCAGGTGGAGGACCTTCATCTGTGGCACCTTTCGAGGTGGGTACAGGCCGGTCCGACCGGCCGGGCGGGAACCCGGCCGGCCGAGACGGACCCGGCGGCGAGGCCACGGCCCGACTGCGGGCACGGCGGCCGTGGAGGAGTGGCGGAGGGGTGGAGGGGCATCCGGGCCGGTGGCGGGTGCGTCCGGGCCGGGGCGGCTCAGGCGGTCGCCAGCTCCATCACGTACTGCCCGTAGCCGGATGAGGGGGAGAGCTCCTTGCCGAGCACCGCCAGCTGCGCGCGGTCGATGTAGCCCATCCGGTAGGCGACCTCCTCCAGGCAGGAGATGCGGATGCCCTGGCGCTTCTCCAGCACCTGCACGAACATCGCGGCCTCCAGGAGGCTGTCGTGCGTGCCGGTGTCGAACCATGCGGAGCCGCGTCCGAGGTTGACCAGGCGGGCCCGGCCCTCGCGGACGTAGGTGAGGTTGAGGTCCGTGATCTCCAGCTCCCCGCGATCGGAGGGGGCGAGCCCGGCGGCCCGGCGCACCGCGTCGCCGTCGTACATGTACAGACCGGTGACGGCGAGGTCCGAGCGGGGGGCGGTGGGCTTCTCCTCCAGGGTGAGGATGGTGCCGGCCTCGTCGACGGTGGCCACCCCGTACCGTTCCGGGTCGCCGACCCGGTAGCCGAAGAGGGTGCAGCCCTCCAGGCGGGCGGCCTCGGCGCGGAGCATGTCGGGCAGCCCGTGCCCGTAGAAGATGTTGTCCCCGAGGACGAGGCAGACGTCCTGACCGCCGGCGAACGGGCCGCCGAGGACGAGGGCTTCGGCGATGCCGCCCGGATTCTGCTGCACGGTGTAGGTGAGCGAGATGCCGAGGCGTTCGCCGTCACCGAGGAGCGCCCGGTAGCTGTCGATGTGCTCGGGGGCCGAGATGACCAGGATCTCGGTGATGCCGGCCTGCATGAGCAGGGCCAGCGGGTAGTAGATCATCGGCTTGTCGTAGACCGGCAGCAGCTGCTTGGAGTGCACGCTGGTGAGCGGGCGCAGGCGGGTGCCGGAGCCGCCGGCGAGGATGATGCCGCGCATGGTTCCCCCTTCGGGGCGCTGGGCACGGGCACGGGCGCGGGTTCGCTGGGCGCCGGGCCGTGGGCGGGGTGGTGGGACGTCCGTCAGCGGGCGTCGGTGCCCGGGCTCGGGCTCGCGTCGGCGGTGCGGACGGCGGGGGCCGTGGGGACGGCCGGGAGGAGGGGGCGCCACCAGTCGGTGCGCTCCCGGTACCAGGCGATCGTCTCGGCCAGGCCGTCCTCGAAGGTGACTTCCGGGCGGTAGCCGAGCGCGCGCAGCTTGGAGTCGTCCAGGGCGTAGCGGCGGTCGTGCCCCTTGCGGTCGGCGACCGGGCGGACGGCGGACCAGTCGGCACCACAGGCGTCGAGGATCAGTTCGGTGAGGCGACGGTTGTTCAGTTCCCGGCCGCCGCCGATGTTGTAGACCTCTCCGGACGCGCCCTTGGCGAGGACGAGGTCGATGCCCCGGCAGTGGTCGTCGACGTGGAGCCAGTCGCGGACGTTGAGGCCGTCGCCGTACAGCGGCACCGATCCGCCCTGCAGAAGGGTGGTGACGAAGAGCGGGATGACCTTTTCAGGGAATTGATACGGGCCGTAGTTGTTGCTGCAGCGCGTGATGGAGAGGTTCAGCCCGTGGGTCCGCGTGTAGGCCAGGGCGAGCAGGTCCGCCCCCGCCTTGGCCGCCGCGTAGGGCGAGTTGGGAGCCAGGGGCCATTCCTCGGTCCAGGCTCCCTCGTCGATGGAACCGTACACCTCGTCCGTGGAGATGTGGACGAACCTCGGCAGGCCGGCGGTCCGTGCGGCGTCCAGCAGGTTCTGGGTGCCGAGGACATTGGTACGGACGAACTCGGCCGGGTCGTGGATGGAACGGTCGACGTGGGTCTCGGCGGCGAAATTGACCACCGCGTCCACGTCACCGAGCAGCTTCGAGACGAGCTCCGGGTCGGCGATGTCGCCCTCGACGAAACGCAGCCCGGGATGGTCCGCCACCGGGGCGAGGTTGGCGAGGTTGCCCGCGTACGTCAGCTTGTCGAGCACGGTCACGCGGTCGACCGCCAGGTCCGACCGGCCGTCGAGGAGTCTTCTCACATAATTTCCACCGATGAAACCAGCACCACCGGTCACCAATACGTGCATGAAATGTATCCGCCCTTCGACGGTGTTCACCCGATATTCCGCGGCGCACGGCGCCGTCAAGGAAATGCGAAAGGAAGGGGAAACGGAACAACATCGCCCATCCGGCGATCCCCCGTTGCCTTCGTGCACCCCGAGCCTGGGCACAGCTGCCGCTCGAAGCGATGTCCAAAGATCGTAGAACGTCGAACATGCCTGCGCAACACTATACTAGCCAACGCCGAGGTCAGCGCAGTGTGGCGCCGGTCGCACGGAGGGCAATGACTTCGTCAAGTTCGCACTTGGGAAGTTGAAGCGGAATTCAGCATTCCCCCAAGAGGGGTGAATCTGAAAATTTCGATTCCGCGTGGACCGCGCCGGAAAGAACGGGGGGAAACTTCGAGCGTGGTTGCGGAGCGCGGCCGCAGAACACTAGTTTCAGGCGGCATGAAACATTCCCTGGCGCCGTCGGCGCTCATAGAGGGCGACACCGTGACGGCCCCCGGCACGACCGTCGGGCCCGGCACCTGGATCCGGTTCGGTACGTCGGTCAGCGGGTCCGCCCTCGCGGGCGCGGTCTTCGTCGGCTTCCGCTGCCGACTGGACGGAGCCCGTGTGGCGAGCGGGTGCCAGATCGCCTCACTGGCGCGCATCGGACGTCCGGACGCCGCCCCCGTCACGATCGGGGCCGGTGCCTGGATCGGCGCGCGGGCCGTCGTGGAACCGGGAGTCCACATCGCCCCGGGGGCCGTCGTCGCCGCCGGGGCTCACGTCGTCACCGACGTCCCCTCCGACGTGATCGTCGTGGGCCGCCCGGCGCGCGTGCTGCGGCGGCGCGAGGTGACGGAGGACGAAGCACCCGACTTCACCGCCACCATCGAGCGGGTCCGGGCCCGCGGCGACGCCGGACGGACCCCTGCGCCCGCCCACTGGACCTCGGACGGGGGCGGCTTCCTCGACGCGACCCTCTCCGGCGGACCCGATGTACACCTGGGCGCCGGGGTGATCGCCATGGGCCGCCCCGACGGACCGTCACCGCACGGGGGCATACGTGTCGACGGGCGCGTCCGGATCGGCGCCGGGGCGATCCTTGAGGGGTCCGGCGGCATCGACATCGGGCCGGGGACGGACCTCGGCGACGGAGTCCTGGTCGTCTCCAGCGGCCACGACCTGAGCCTTCGCTCCCTGCCCTGGCAGGGCGGGCCCGTCCGGATCGGCGCCGGTGTCGTGATCGGCGCCGGGGCGACGATCGTCGGTCCGTGCCGGCTCGGCGACGGGGCCGTCGTCGCCCCCGACTCCGTCGTCGTCGGCGACGTACCCGCCGGCGGCTTCACCGCAGGGGTGATCTCCACCCCGAGCGGGGCCGGCCAGGCCCTGCCGCACTCCTGAGCCCACCGCTCACCCCAAGTCCCTTTCCCACCCGCCCCGTCGGACCGCGCGTTCTGCTACGCTCCCCACAGTTCGAACTTCTTCGAATAACGAAATTTGGGAGCGGGCGCCCGACCCACGCGCTCCGGATCCACAAGGAACCCCATGACCAGTCCTCCTTCCCTGCGCACCTTCGTCAAGGAACACGTCCTGGACGAAGAGGCCCGCGTCCCGGCCGTCCTCGGCCGCGACTCCGCCGACGTGATCACCCCCGACCGCACCCTGCGGGACGCCGCCCTGGCCCTCCTGACCATCCCCGGCCCGGACGACACCGACCTCGCGCGCAGACTCCTCGACTCCCTGCGGGAGTTCACCGACCCGGACCTGCCGGGCTTCCGCGAGCTGCTCGACGTCACGGGCGCACCCCACCCGATCGGCGACGTCCGCACCCCCTCCGTACAGGCGCTCGCCGCCTGGGCCCTGCACCGGGCCGGGACGCTGACCGGCGACGACACCCTCCTCGCCGAGGCCGGGACCCACCTGGAGCGCATCGCCCAGGCCGTCCTCCGTCACGATTGGCCGGCCCGGCTCGACCGCTCCGCGAGCGTGGCGCTGGACGAGTCCGGCCCGCTGGAGGAGACCGCCGTCCTGATCCTGGCCGCCGACGCCCTGACCCCGGGCACCGGTTCGGCCTTCCTCGACTCGGCGGCCGAGCGGATCGACCGCTACGTCCACGGCGATGCCGTCTGGGACCGTCTGACCCCCCGCGGCGTCCCGGACACGCTCCGCGGCCACCGCACCGGCCCGGCCGCCCTCGCGGCCCTGGCCTGGGCGGCGCTCCACCGGCGCGGCCGCGCCGGCGCCGCGGAGCGGGCCCGCCGGATCCTGGCCCACGTCCACGACCACCACCTCCACGTCGGCACCGGCGGCTACTGGGACCGCAGTTCCGCCGACTCCGTCGTGCGCGTCGACGCGGTCGCCGCCCTGCACGGCCGACCCGACTCGCCGTTCCCGGCGAAGTTCGTCGCCGACCACGCGCTCCTCGCCCTGGCGGCGCGGACCGTCGCCGGGCTCGACGACCCGGACGGGGAGGACGGACCGGTCCTGAAGGCCCTGGCGCAGGAGGCCGAAGCCGAGCTGGAACGGAACACCGACCCCGTGACGGGCGGTGTCTTCCACGGCCAGGGCAGCTGGTTCTCCACCCCCGTCGACCCGACGGTCCCCCTCGCCCGGCACGTCATGGTGCCCCCGCGCACCACCGGCTCGTTCGCCGTCGGCAACACCACGTACGTCCCCTTCCACGGCAAGCACTCCCGCACCCAGTTGCTGGCCCTGGCCGCCCTGGGGGACCGGGTGGTCGCCCCGCGCACCGCGCCGGAGCTCGTCGAGCGTCCGCAGCCGGACCCGTTCGACAACGATCTGGGACACGTCACCACCGGGCGGCTGTCCGAGGGACTCATCGACATCGAGCACTACCTGCGCTGGCTGCGGTCCACCGCCTCCGGCCTGGGCTACGGCCTCACCCCCTACCGGTCCCCGCTCGGCCTGCGCTCCGACCGCACCGCGCAGACCTTCTCGGTGCTGCACGTCGTGTCCGACCTGCTGGCCCTGGACGAGCCGGTGCCGAACACCCCCGGTGTGCTCGCCGGTGTCTTCGCCACGCAGAACCCGGACGGCGGCTTCGGTGAACAACCCTCCCTGCCCTCCGAGACCTTCACCACCTACTGTGCGGTGCTGACGGCCGTCGTGCTGGGGGGCGCGGACCACCCCGGCTTCGACCGCGACGCCTGCGTGGCGTTCCTGCGGTCCTGCCAGCGACCGGAAGGCGGGTTCGGCAACGCGCCCGGCTTCCCCTGCGACGCCTGGCACTCCCACCTCGCCACCCTGACCCTCGTCGCCCTGGGCGCCCGCCCGGAGCGGGAGGACGACCTGGTGGCCTACCTGCTCGCCTGCCGCAACCCGGACGGCGGCTACGGCAACCGGCCCGGCTCCCCGTCCGACACCTTCGCGACCTTCCGTGCGATCGGCGCCCTGATCGCGCTCGGCCTTCGCCCGCCGCACTCCGGCGAAACCGTCCAGTGGCTCCGCGGACTGCAGACCGAGGCCGGCGGCTTCCGCTACCGGACGGACGGCGCGGAGAGCTTCGTCGGCTCCTACCACGCCATCGGCGGGCTCTACATGCTCGGCGCACTGCCGGCCGACACCGAGGCCTGCGTCCGGTGGATCACCGTCCGCCAGAGTGCGGACGGAGGGTTCTCCCGCGCGCCCGGCGCCCCCTCGGAGACCACCGACGAGGGATTCATCGCGGTACAGGCACTTCACATGCTCGAAGGGAAGCTCAACCGCTCCTGGGCGGTGATGATGACATGACCACCACCTCACCTGTCTCCTCCACGGCCGGCGCGAAGCCGGCGCAGCCTCCGGCCGCCGCCCGCTCCTCGCGGACCGTCGCCTTCCTCGCGTTCGCCACGATGTTCGTCATCGGGACGGACACCTTCCTCGTCGCTCCCCTGCTGCCGACCCTGACCGACGCCTTCGACGTCTCCCCCGACGTCTCGGGCTGGATGGTCAGCGCGTACGCCCTGGGCTACGCCGTCTTCGCACTGATCGCCGGTCCGATATCGGACGGGCGTGACCGGCGCCGGGTGCTGCTGACCGGGTTGACCGGGTTCATCGTCATGACGGCGCTGTGCGGGTTCGCGCAGGGGTTCTGGACGATGATCCTCTTCCGGTTCCTCGCCGGCGTGAGCGCCGCGTTCGTCTCCCCGCAGATCTGGGCGTCCATCCCGGTGCTGGTCAAGCCCCAGGAGATCGTCCGGACCATGGGCTTCGCCACCGCCGGGCTGTCCATCGCCCAGTTCGCGGGCATCCCGCTCGGCAGCTGGCTCGCCGCCGGCTCCTGGCACCTGCCCTTCTGGTGCATCGGCGGGCTCTCCGTGGCACTGTGGGTCCTGCTCGCCCGCCTCTTCCCCTCGGTCCCGGGCCGGCCCGGCGCGGGCAGCGGGGCGAAGGCCATCGTCGGCACGTACAAGACGGTGCTGGGCACCGGCCGGCTGCGCTGGTACCTGCTGGGCTACCTCGTCTTCCAGACCGGCAACTTCGAGGCCATCTCCTTCCTCGGGTCCTGGTTCACCAAGGACTTCGGGCTGAACGTGGCCTCCGTCGGCACCGCGATGATGGCGGTGGGCGCCGGAAACGTGATCGGCTCCCTGTTCGGCAGCCGCCTGGTCGCGCGCCTGGGCCTGTACCGGTCCCTGCTCACCGGTGTGCTGACCATGGCCGTCCTGTACTGCCTGGTCCCGCTCGCCCCGAACCTGCCGGTCGCGCTGGCGCTGCTGGCGCTGGTGATGATGACCGGCGGGTGCGTGTTCCCGGTGTTCATGAGCATCCTGCAGTCGCAGACCGAGACGGCCCGGGGCACGGTCTCCTCGCTGTCCAACTCCGCGATGTACGTGGGCACCACGGTCGGCGGCGCCGTCGGCGGGGTGCTCCTCGGCAACGTCACGGGGTTCTGGGGCGTGGCCGGGTTCACCGTCGCCGCCTACCTGGTCTCGCTGTGCGTGTACGCGGCGGCCGGCGCCTTCAGGAAGCAGGAGGCGCAGGCGTGAGCACCGCCGTTCTCTTCGACCGGTACGGGGACCCCGGGGTCCTTTACCCGGCCGAGGTGCCCGATCCCGTCGCCGGGCCCGGCCAGGTGGTCGTCCGGTACACCGCGATCGGGGTCAACCCGATCGACTGGAAGATCCTCTCCGGCGAGGTCCGCGCGTACGTCCCGATGGACCTGCCCGGCGGCTGCCTCGGCGTCGAGGGCGCGGGCGTGGTCGTGGAGGCCGGCCCCGGGGTGCGCCGCTTCCGGGTCGGCGACCGCGTCATCCGGCACGGCCGGCCCGGCGCGTTCAGGGAGTACGAAGCCGTGGCGGCCTCGCAGGAGGCCGACGAACTCACCCTGTGCCCGGACCGGTTCGGCGACGAACAGGCCGCCGTCCTGCCGGTGGCCGCCGGCACCGCCTGCTCGGCCCTGCGCCAGGTGGGGCTGCGGCCGGGGGAACGCCTGCTGGTGCACGGCGCCTCCGGCGGCGTGGGCCTGGCCGTGGTGCGGCTCGCCCTGCTGCTGGGCGCGGGCGAGGTCGTCGGCACGGCCTCCCCCGCCCGCCACCACCTGGTCCGCACCGCCGGGGCGACCCCGGTCGGGTACGGGGAAGGGCTGGCGCAGCGCCTCGCGGAACACGGGCCGTTCCATGCCTCCATCGACTGCGCGGGCGGGCCGGAGCCCACCGCGACGGCCGTCCGGCTCGTCGCGGGGGCCGACCGCCGGGTCACGATCGTCCCGGACGCGGCGGCCCACGCACGCGGGGTCCGCTTCCTGGAGCATCTCCCGCTGGAACTGTCGAGCACCCTGGACCTGATCGGCACGGCCCCGTTCGAGCTGCCCATCGCCGCCCGGTACCCGCTGGAGCAGGCGGGCGAGGCGCTCGCGCACTCCCTGCGGGGAGGCGTGGGCGGGAAGATCGTGCTGGTGCCCGGCGGGTGAGCCCGGCACCGGGTGGCGACGTGACCCCGTGGCCCCGTGACCCCCGGGGGTCCCGCGGCCCACTGCCCTCCACCGGCCGGCCCGGTTCTTCTATAGTCGTAGAACGTTGAATCTGCCGGCGTGCAGGTACTCGCCGGGAAGGCGCGGGCCTGGTGCCCACGAGGAAGGTCGCCCATGCGCAGCCCGCTCTACCACCCCGACCGGTCCGAGATCTCCCTGGACCGGGTGCTGCACGCGCTCAGCGATCCCATCCGCCGGGACATCGCGCGCGTGATGTTCCTGGAGGGCTCCCGCTCGTGCGGTCAGCTCGTCTACCCGATCGCCAAGTCGACGCTCTCGCACCACCTGAAGGTGCTGCGGGAGTCCGGTGTCATGCACACCGAGGTCCGGGGCACGACCCGGATCATCACCCTGCGGCGCGACGACCTCGACGCCCGGTTCCCCGGGCTCCTCGACTCCACGCAGATCACCAGCCCCGCGCCGGAGGCGGAACCGGCCGGCGCGGGCGCGGCCTCGGCCTGAGGGGACCTTCGCGACACCGCCCACGATCCCCTCGGGCCCCGACACCCGGCGCGACCCCCGTGCGCCGGCCTCTCGCAGTGAAGGGATCACCGATGACCTCGACCGTGCCCCGGCGCCTGGCCCGCAAGGCCGGCGTCGACCTGCCGGTACTCGGACTGGGCACCTGGCGGGCGATCGACCGGGCCGACCCGGACCGGCTGGCCGGCCTGTTGGAGGCCGCCCGCACGGTCGGCGCCCGGCTGGTGGACACCGCCCCGGTCTACTCCGACGCGGAACCCCGCCTCGCGCGGCTGCTCCGCGAGGACCCGTCGTTCTTCGTCGCCACCAAGATCTGGGAAACCGAACCGGAGGCGGTCGAAGCCGTCTTCGCCGAGCAGCTCACGGGCTACGCGCGCTCGTGCATCGACCTCCTCCAGGTGCACAACCTCAACGGATGGCGGGCGAACCTGGCCTGGCTGGACCGTCAGAAGGCGGCCGGGCGGGTCCGTTTCACCGGCGTCACCTACCAGTTCGACCACGCCTTCGGCATGGGCGGCACCCGGGCCGACCTCGCCCACGTCATCGACGCCGACCAAGTGGACTTCGTCCAGGTCAACATGAACGCGGCGGAGCCCACCCTGGCCGAGGACATCCTCCCGGCCGCCGCCGAGGCGGGCATCGGGGTGGTCGTGATGCGGCCGTTCGGCGAAGGCGCCCTGTTGGCGGAGCCGCCGCCCGCCGCCTTCCTGCGCGAACTGGGCTGTACGAGCTGGTCCGAGGCCCTGCTGCGCTGGGTGCTCACCCACCCCCAGGTCACCACCGTCCTGACGGCGACCTCCCGGCCGGAGCACTTCCTCGCCAACGCGGCAGCCGCCTGCTCGGGCCCGCTGGGCCCGGCGGAGGCGGCGGCCGTGGCCGATCACGCCCGGTCGGTCCTGACGGCGGGGTCCGGGCGGTGACCGCGAACCGAACGGACGGCGGCGGCGTCGTCGGCGGCGGCGAGAGCCTCACCGGCCGGATCAACCACCTCTTCTCGATCGCCGGCTACCGCAACCACCTCGGCCGGTGGCAGACCTTCGGCACCGGCGAGGCCGCCGACCTGATCAGCCGTTCCGAGGGCCGCTACGGCGTCCGGGTCTCCCGCAGCTACCTGGGCATGCTCCGGTCCGGGCGCTACACCAACCCCTCGATCGCCGTGGTGATCGCGCTCGTCCGGTTCGTCAACGACCATCTCGCCGAAGGCCATCCGGAGATCACCGTCGACTGGCTCACATCAGGCGCCACCACAACCGCCCCCGTCACACCGGTCGGCCGTCCCACCACCGACGCGGCCGAGCCGGCGGACGGACTCGGCGCGCTCGCGGACCGGCAGGTGCAGCACATCGCCCTGCGCGCCGGCCGTATGACGCCCGAACTGCGGGACCGGCTCATCGCGATCCTCGACACCATGGAAGGGACCCCGTGACCGCCGGCCGGCTGAGCACCATGCGCGACTGCCGCAGGTACGTCCGCTCCCTGCGGCTCGACCCGTACTCCTCCGCACACGAGCTGTGCGACCAGATCAGCTCGGCGAGGGGCAGGCCCATCCGGGTCGTCGAGGCACGGCTGCCGGTCCCGGGCCCGATGGGGGTCTGGGTCTGCCGGACCGACGACGACGTGGTGATCGTGCAGGACCTGGCCGTCGGCGCCCACCGCGACCACATCGTGCTGCACGAACTCGCCCACATCCTGTGCGAGCACGAGGGCGAACGGTACCGGCACGACGAGCCGGCGCTGTCCGCGCTCGGCGGCCTCCCCGAGGGGGGTGCCGTGGTCAGGTTCCGTTCGGTCCACGACTCGGCGGCCGAGCGCGAGGCCGAACTGCTGGCCGCCGCGTTCGCCGAGTTCGCCATCGACGACCGGGCAGAGGCGAAGGTGTCCTGGGACGTACAGCGGTACTTCGGCGGGGCGTGAGCCGTCATGATCACCCGGCTCCAGTCCCTGCTGTCCGCGTTCCTGTGCCTGGCGCTGCTCGCCAAGATGGTGGCACTGCGGGTCGGCTCCCGGCCGACCCCGCAGGCCCCGCTCCTGCTGACGGCGCTGGGCAGCTTCACCGTCGCCGCGCTCGTGGGCATCCCCGCGGTCCGCGCGCGGATCCCGATCGCCACCGTGCCCGGGGTCGCCTCCATCATCATGGACACCGGCGTATCGGTGAGCCTGGCCCTGCTGGCAACCTACTTGTGGACGCCCCTGTGGCGCGCGGGCCCGGTTCCGTGGTGGCGAGGACGACTGTTCCTGACCGCGTTGGCGGTGAGCGCGCTGCTCGCCGCCCTGATGGCGTCGACCCCGAGAGCCCTGCGCACCGATCCGCTGCAGAACCAGTACACCGGGGACTGGCGGATCGTCGGCGTCTACGTGATCGGGAACCTGTTCTTCCTGGGGTGCTCCGGGGCCTCGGCGATCGCCTGCGCCCGGATCGTCCGGATGGTGCGCGGCCACATCGCCGTCGGGGTGGCGGTGGGGGCCGTCGGCATGGTGGCCTACGCGGTCACCTGCGTGAACCGGCTGTTCCTGGTGGCCGGTCAGCCGCTGCTGGCTGGCGAGTGGTTCACCTGGTACAGCGTGCTGAACTTCGTCTTCACCGAGGCCGCCGTCCTGGCGAGCGTGCTCGGCCTGCACTTCACCGCGGTCTGGCGGGTCACGGTGGGCTGCCGGCGGCTCTTCGACGACCTGCGGGTCTTCCTGCTCCTCGGACCGGCGTGGCGGCGGCTGACCGCGCTCCACCCGGACGTGGTGCTCCCCTGGGAACCCGGCCCCCGCGGCCTGCGGGACCGGCTCGACCTTTCGTACCGCAGGTACCGGCGGGAGATCGAGTGCCAGGACGCCCTGCTGCTGACGGGCGCCCACCCGGCTGAACGCCCGCGGCCGACCCCGCAACGACGCCCCGCCGCCCGGGCCTGCCCCACGAGAACCCCGAGCCGCCCCGCCGAGGCCCGACCCGGTACGCGTCACACATGACCTGCTGCCCCCGCAGCATGACGCGCACCGGACGAACAGCGGGTCAGGCGCCCTTCGCGACCGGCTCCAGGATCGCCACGCACTCCACGTGGTGCGTCATCGGGAAGAGGTCGAAGGCGCGGAGGGTGCGGACCTTGTAGCCGTTTTCCTTGAAGTAGCCGAGGTCGCGGGCCAGGGCTGCCGGGTCGCAGGCCACGTACGCGATGCGGCGGGCGTTCAGGCCGGCCACATGGCGGACCGTCTGCTTGCCGGCGCCGGCCCGCGGGGGGTCCAGGACGACCAGGTCGCACTCGGTGATCCCGGTCTTCGGCAGGATCGACTCCACCTTGCCCTGCTCGATGCGGACCCGGGGGAAGTCCGCCAGGTTGTGCCGGGCGTCCTCGACCGCGCGCTTCGTCGACTCGATGCCCAGCACCGCGCCCGTCTCGCCCAGGCGTTCGGCGAGGGCCCCCGCGAAGATGCCCACGCCGCAGTAGAGGTCGAGGGCCATCTCGCCCTTGCGCGGCATCAGGCCCTGCATGACGGCCTTGATCAGGGTGTCGGCGGCCTGCGGGTGGACCTGCCAGAAGCCGCCCATGCCGACGCGGTACGTACGGCCGTCCGCGCGCTCCCGTACGAAGGGGCGGCCGTGGACCCGGTGGACCCCGCCGTCCTTCTCCTCGACGCGCAGGACCGAGACCGGCTTGTCGAGCTCGACCAGCGGGAGGCGGCCGCCCGGACGGGGGGTCAGGACCACCTGGCGGTCCTGGGAGCCGGTCGCGGCGATCGCCTCGACCGTGGCCATCTGGGGCCAGTCCTGCTTCTCGATGCCCAGCTCGCTGACGCCCGGCGCCGCGATCATGCAGTGGTCGACCGGCTCGATGTCGTGCGAGCGGTGCTTGCGCAGCCCCGCGTTGCCGTCCTCGTCGATCGCGTACTGGACGCGGGTGCGCCACTGCGGGACCTGCCCGGCCGGCAGCTTGTCGCCCTCGGCCGGCATGACCGTACCGTCCCAGCCGGCCTCCTCCGGGGTGAGCCCGGCGAGCCGCAGCAGCTGTTCGGCGACGACCTCGCCCTTGAGCCGGCGCTGGGCGCCCGGCTTGGCGTGCTGCCAGTCGCAGCCGCCGCACTTGCCGGGGCCGGCGTACGGGCACGGGGCCTCGACCCGGTCCTTGGAGGCGTCGAGGACGGTGATCGCGTCGGCGCGCAGGAAGCGCGAGTCCGCCTCGCCCTCGGTCACCTTCGCGATGATCTTCTCGCCGGGCAGCGTGTGGCGGACGAACAGGACCCGTCCGTCGGAGGTCCGGGCGATGCAGTGGCCGCCGTGCGCGACGGGGCCGACCTCGACCTCGTACTCCTCCCCGACCAAGGACTGCTTCTCGTTCTGCTCGGTCATGGTGGGGAGACTCCAAAACATAAATGGGAACGGCCGGACGACCGACCCACCAGTTTACGTGGATCTCGTCCGGCCGTTTGCCAAGCCCCCGTGCGGCTACTTGCCCGCGCGGTCCTTCGGGCGGGGGGTGTCCACCGGTCCGCGGCGCACCGCACCCGGGGCGTTCCACTCCTGGCGCTTCTTCGCCCGCCTCTTCGCGAGCTCCGAGGACTCCAGCTGGTACGGCACCGAGGTGACCATGACGCCGGGGGTGAACAGCAGGCGGCCCTTGAGCCGCAGTGCGCTCTGGTTGTGCAGCAGGTGCTCGTACCAGCGCCCGACGACGTACTCCGGGATGTACACGCTGACGGCGTCGCGCGGGTTCTCGCTGCGCAGGCCCTTCACGTACTCGACCACGGGGCGGGTGATCTCGCGGTACGGGGAGTCGAGGATCTTGAGCGGTACGTTGATCCCGCGCCGCTCCCACTCCTCCTTCAGCGCCTTCGTCTCGGCCGGGTCGACGCTGATGCTGAGCGCCTCCAGGGTGTCCGAGCGGGTCAGCTTGGCGAAGGCCAGGGCGCGCAGCGTGGGCTTGTGCACCTTGGAGACCAGGACGATGGAGTGGACCCGGGAGGGCCGCACGCTGTCGTCGCTGGGGCCCTCGGCGGCGGCGATCTCGGCGGCGACGCGGTCGTAGTGCTTCCGGATCGCGGTCATCGTGCCGTAGAAGATCACCATGCCCAGCAGGGCGACCCAGGCGCCGTGCGTGAACTTGGTGGCCAGGACGACGACCAGGACCAGGCCGGTGAAGATCGCGCCGAAGGTGTTGATGGCCCGGGAGCGGTGCATCCGCCGCCGCGCGGCCTGGTCCTTCTCGGTCCGCAGGTGCCGGTTCCAGTGCCGGACCATGCCGATCTGGCTGAGCGTGAAGGAGACGAACACGCCGACGATGTAGAGCTGGATCAGCTTGGTGGAGTCGGCGTCGTAGATCCACACGAGCAGGATGGCCGCGCCGGCGAGCAGCACGATGCCGTTCGAGAAGGCGAGCCGGTCACCGCGGGTGTGCAGCTGGCGCGGCAGGTAGCGGTCCTGCGCGAGGATCGAGCCGAGCAGCGGGAAGCCGTTGTACGCGGTGTTCGCTGCCAGGAACAGGACGAGCGCGGTGGCGGCCGCCAGCACGATGAACAGGAAGCTGCCGTTGCCGAAGACGGCCTCGGCCACCTGGGAGATCACCGGGTGCTGGACGAAATCGGGGCCGACGGGGACGCCGTTGTCCAGCAGGTTCGTCGCGGGCGCCTCGGCCATCCTCACGTTGGTGGCCATGGCCAGGCCGATGATCCCGCAGAACATGGTGACCGCCAGGGCGCCCATGAGGGCGAGCGTGGAGGCGGCGTTCTTGCTCTTGGGCTTGCGGAAGGCGGGGACGCCGTTGCTGATCGCCTCGACGCCGGTCAGGGCGGCACAGCCGGAGGAGAACGCCCTCAGCAGGAGGAAGACCAGCGCGAAGCCCGCCAGCCCCTGGTGCTCGGCCTTGATCTCCAAGTGGGCCGTCGGGGCCTGCATGGTGTCGCCGGCGACGAGGCCGCGCCAGGCGCCCCAGGCGATCATCACGAAGACGGCTCCGACGAACACGTACGTCGGAATGGCGAAGAGCTTCCCGGATTCCTTCACGCCGCGGAGATTCATCAGCGTGAGCAGCAGAATCATGATCACCGCGGAGAGCACCTTGTGCTCGATGACCAAATGCACGGCGGAGCCGAGATTCTCGACGCCGGAGGAGATCGACACGGCGACGGTCAGGACGTAGTCGACGAGCAGCGCACTCGCGACGGTGAGTCCGGCCTTCGGCCCGAGATTGGTGTTGGCGACCTCGTAGTCGCCACCGCCGCTGGGGTACGCGTGGACGTTCTGGCGGTAGGAGGCGACCACGGTGAACATCAGCACGACGACCGCGAGGGCGATCCAGGGGCTGAAGTGGTACGCCGAGACACCGGCGATCGACAGGACCAGCAGGACCTCGCCCGGGGCATATGCCACCGAGGAGAGCGGGTCGGATGCGAACACGGGTAGGGCGATCCGCTTGGGGAGGAGCGTTTCCCCGAGGCGGTCGCTGCGTAGCGCCCGGCCGATCAGGATCCGTTTGGGCACGTCGGTCAGTTTGGACACGCAGAGGATCGTAAGCGTTCGAAATCGGCCTGACGAACCCCCCGCCCGTATTACAGGGCAATGACACCCGCATTGAGACCCTGCGTGCACGGCAGAGGCCACTTGGGGGACCGCCCGTGTGTAGCTTGGGCCATGGTCTGAGACCCTGTGGTGCCAGAGCATGCAATGAGGCTGGGAACCAGCGAGCGCTGACAGCCGGAAGGACGGCCGTGCACATCGTCATTATGGGCTGCGGAAGAGTGGGCTCCGCCCTCGCGCAGACCCTGGAACAGCAGGGGCATACGGTCGCTGTCGTCGACCAGGACCCCACCGCATTCCGCCGGCTGGGAGCCGGATTCGGCGGGCGCCGCGTCACCGGGGTCGGCTTCGACCAGGACACGCTGCGCGAAGCCGGGATCGAGGAAGCGGGCGCCTTCGCCGCGGTCAGCAGTGGTGACAATTCCAACATCATCGCCGCCCGCGTGGCGCGCGAGATGTTCGGCGTCGAGAACGTCGCGGCCCGCATCTACGACCCCAAGCGCGCCGAGGTCTACCAGCGCCTGGGCATCCCGACCGTCGCGACCGTGCGGTGGACCGCCGACCAGATGCTGCGCCGGCTGCTGCCGTCCGGGGCCGAGCCGCTGTGGCGCGACCCGAGCGGCGGGGTCCAGCTCGCCGAGGTGCACACCTCCGCCGCCTGGATCGGGCACAAGGTCAGCAAGCTCCAGGAGGAGACCGGCGTCCGCGTGGCCTTCCTCACCCGACTGGGCGAGGCCATGCTGCCGACCTCCCAGACGGTGCTGCAGGAGGGCGACCTCGTCCACGTGATGATGCGTACGGACGAGATCGACAAGGTCGAGGCATCCCTCGCCGAGGGCCCCGAGGAGGCACACGCATGAGGGTCGCGATCGCCGGAGCCGGCGCGGTGGGCCGTTCCATCGCGGGTGAGCTGCTGGAGAACGGGCACGAGGTGCTCCTCGTCGACAAGGCGCCGACCGCCATCTCCGTGGAGCGGGTCCCGCAGGCCGAGTGGCTGCTGGCCGACGCCTGCGAGATCACCTCGCTCGACGAGGCCGCGCTGCAGCGCTGCAACGTGGTCATCGCCGCCACGGGCGACGACAAGGTCAACCTGGTCGTCTCCCTGCTGGCCAAGACCGAGTACGGGGTCCCCCGGGTCGTGGCGCGGGTCAACAACCCGAAGAACGAGTGGCTCTTCAACGAGTCCTGGGGCGTGGACGTGGCGGTCTCCACTCCGCGCCTGATGTCGGCCCTGGTCGAGGAGGCCGTCAGCGTCGGCGACCTGGTGCGGCTGCTGCGCTTCAGCCACGGCGACGCCAACCTCGTCGAGCTGACCCTGCCCGCCGACTCCTCGGTCGCCGGCACCCAGATCAGCGAGATCACCTGGCCCGAGGACACCTCGCTGGTCACGATCATCCGCGGCAACCGGGTCCTCACCCCGCACGGCGAGGAAACCCTGGAGCCGGGTGACGAACTGCTCTTCGTGGCCGCCCAGGCCCGTGAGGAGCAGCTGGAGGACCTCCTCCAGGCCCGTCACTGACGGACCCGCGCAGATGTGGGAGGCTCGATCCAGCGGCGCTGCCCGGGGATTCCCATCCGCAGTCCGTCCGGATGCCAGCTGAGGACCAGG